>JAWAXC010000037.1 GCA_038897115.1 Sulfolobales archaeon
AGAGATGCAGAGCCAATAATCAATAACCCAACTGGGCACCTGCTACCACCTCAGATGTAATTAAATATAAGACATCAGATCTTATCTGCTTATACCTAACTATTTAGAGGTCTTCAAATGCCATTTGATCATAGAGCGTCTCATCATTATTTTAATGCTTCTAATAAAACCCCTTATGATATCCTCGGGCTAACAACCATAATATCTAGCTGTGGTTTTATCTATCTTATCTTTATTATCGCCTCCCAGGGCATTCCTGTGAGGGGTGTTAGGCCTGCTAGGGTTGTTAGGCTCCATGAGATTGTTGTGAGGGTTATTGCTATGGGTGCCCATTTATTAAGTCTATACATGTCTCTTAGGGCTGGCTGTGATGCTAGCTCTAGGGGTGTGTCCCTTTTAAGGCTGAGTATAGCGTCATAGCTATTATTGGTGCTATGTATATCGAGGACCAGGCATATAGTGTGTATCCATAGTAGATGCTCATGATACTCGAGGGTATGTTCTCAATACTCCACTTACCTGGGAGCCCTTTCAAAGCTATGTTGAGTGTCTGAAGCACTGGGTTCAATACGCTTCCGCCTGAGAGGCTTCTATCGACTATCTCTCCTATGGCTAGTGGTATTGTTGCCGAGGATAGTGAGAGTAGTATTTTGAGAAAGATCTCTCTAGCCCTTCCACGGAATATAGATCCTATCACCCAGAATGCCGCGTATAGAGCATATGTCCAAGGATGGATCATGGCCATTAGAAGTAGCAATACGAATGAGAGAGGCCCCGGCTCAGAGAGAGTAGTAGGATCCCTAGTGAGAGGGCTATGCTGTTAGTCTGGTACCCCCCTGCTATGAATCCAAGGCTGCTATGCCCCGCAGAGGTTAGAAGGGCTATCCAGCCAGCCCAGCCCCTCCCATATAGCTTCGAGGCTGTATAGTATGTTGCTAGCACGAGCATCTCTATAGAGGCTATTGGGTGGATTATATCCATGAGGATAACGGGGTCTCTGACGAGCGTATAGAAATAATATATTAATATAAAGGTATATTGGCCTCTCGGGATAGTTGGTTCTCAAAGCACTCCAAAGACCACTAGCATCAGCATCGTGGAAGAACCTAGCATAGAAATATGTATCAACACTCATAGGGGCTAGAGAGGGGTTAACACTCGGTAGATGCGTGATTATAATGAATATCGGGGGTATAGAGAGCGAGGCCAACAATATATATCTATTGGAGAACCCCTTGGAAGGCTCCATTATCTTTCTCGCCTATACCTAGGAGCTTTGCTGAAACACCGTGAATGAAAGGCGATAATAAGCTCATCATAGCGGTTAAAGCACGTATACAAATTTTGTATTGCATTCCTTAGGATCTATGTAGAAACTCTTTATTCTAAACTTGTCACCTGACTTGTAATTAACAACATGCTTATCACTAACTTCAACAACCTCCACAACAACCTCGTAGATGTCGTCGATGATGTCCATACCCAATTAAAACATCAATCCTTTTATTTACTCTTTACAATGTGTTCCTGCAAATTAACTTGGGGTCTGTATCTATGATATTCAGCAATTTGTTCTATCCTCGGGGAACTTGATGCAGGAAACCGCTCCTACCCCGGGATCGCTGAAATACCTGACAACTTTCCTCAGAGTATCTCTGTAGATCCACCTAGAGTCAGCATCGGTAACAACACGATTTCGCTCGAAATCCTCTTCAAAACCTCGTTCAACGCAAAAGCCTTACCCCTCCTAACAGATTCTCTTAGAAGAACCACCTTGACGTCTGGATGACTCTTGCTCCACTCTAAAACCTTCTCCGGAGTCCCGTCGTTGCTCGCGGAGTCGACTACGATTATTTCGAGTCTATCCCTTGGATAGTCCTGCTCGTAAATGTTATCTAGCTTGGCCTCGATAAACCGAGCCTCGTTGTATGTAGGCACTATAATCGATGCCTTAGGCATATAGCTATAGTCTATCTCGATGCTCCACGATTTATTCAACCACCTTGTCTTTAGGTACCAATAATAGATCAGGGGTATGCCGAAGTGTATGGCCCCCAACATAATTGCTAGGAGTTCAGCTACCGACATATGCTGTAGTTGGTAGAAGTGTTCTTAATGAGTAGCGTGGCTATAGAGCTCAACTCTGTTGTTGAAGGATGTCAGCAATATCATCTTCTGAGTTCTTCAAGTGCTTTTCTAACAGCTTCTCTATGCAGAGGTGTTTGCCAAGCCACGTACCTACCAATACCGAGATCGAGGTCTTTCTCTGGTGGTGGAAGGTCTATCCAGGCTTGGGGGTCTCTATCGTACATTTCATGAATCACCAGATTTAGCTCGACGAGTTTGTGTAGCAACTCTAAACCCTCTCTACTCATAAGCGCGTCTGGGTCGTCTATTGCTCTTCGAAGTATCTCTTTTTCGCTGTTGCTTAGGGAAGATACAAATGTTCTGAGCTGCTTCTCTCTAGCGATCCTATTGACCATGGCATCAACGCTCCATTCACGCTCATAGAGCTCAGCTAATAGCTTAGGATTTCCACCTGTCGCCTTCCAGACATATTCGAAGCAAGGCCTGTCTCCAGGAATCTTCTCGTATAGCTGTTTAAAGCCCTCCTTGGGCATGTTCCACATTGGTAGTAGCTCAGCCCACCTATGCCTACCAATCTCCCTTCTTGAAATACCCTCACTTGTCGTTGCAATAACGACGATTCTCTCATAGCTTCTCGGAGGATGCTCAATGAGATTCAACAACCCCTTTACATACATCGCAGCCTTATCCAAGCCTATAGCCTGGAAAACATCGTCTACCAATATAGCGATACTCCTTTTACCTGCCCTAAGAGCATAGCCACCGAAATCCATGGCTAGTGTAGCCAGCTTAAGCTGGGCTATGCCGAGAGCCTCTGAAGCAGCTTCAACTAACCTCTTAACGAAGTCCTTTAGGTCTGTGTACGCAAGGAAGTCTCTTCTGAGAGGATCAATGTAGATGACATCGAAGCCAAGCTCTCTCAATAGCTCAGCGGCTTGCTTAAGCCACGCTGTTTTCCCACAACCTTCTGGACCAAAGACAACCTTTACATCTATAACGCCTTTCTCTGCCCACTCCTCAACACGCTTAAGAGCATGTTCACGATCAACAAACTCGATCTCTAGATCGGCAAACCTAAGCTTAACCCTCTCCATAGCTTGCCCTCTCTACTCTGCGTGCTAGATAGTCTCTAACTTCTTTTTCCAGTCTTGACGCAACATCTATAATCATCTCTGCTTGTATCCATAGCTTTTCGTAATTGATCTCTCTATATCTGTGCACTAGTGCGTGTCTCATTGGCATTAACTCTAATAGCTTATCAACCACCTCCCCGCTTATCACACCTCTATCTCTACATATCTCGACGTAGTCCTTGTAGTACTCTGCTACTCCGAGGCCTAGGCTAGACACTATGTGTCTTAAGAGATCGATCATACCCTCTATCGCTGTCTGTATTGTTCTCTCCAGAGCCTTCCTCAAGTACTTGTCCCACATTACCCCTTCAAAGCCCTTTTCGCGGAGCTCTCTGAGATCCTCTACATCTTCTCGTAGCTTTGTGAGAATCCTCATGATCAGTGCTTCATCCACGCCATCTCTATCGAGCCACGCGTAGAAGCTTGCTCTCTCACACTCCATAACCTCCACAACCTCGTGCTCCAGCCCCTTCTTAAGCACCTCCTCATAGCCTCCTCTATCCAGGAGCCTCACCCCATGCCTCAGTACTCTAAGTCTTAGGCTAGGAGCAGCGTCTTCGAGGTCTAGGATCGAGATCTTCTCCTCAGCTATTTTGAGAGCCTTGGAAATCTCGGCAGTAAGGTAAGGTATAACCCTCCGAGCAACTCCTATCTCTTGACAGAGAGGAGATTCGACAAATAGGCACTCATATGGCAAAAGTACATAGGTTTACTGGTGGAGGGGGGTTTAATCCGCTAAAGGTTCTAGCCGACGTGGTAGTAATTAGGCCTGAACCCGTGCGTGGATTCCAGGAATTCCTCTACTCTGCCTGGGCGGACATCGTGAACAGTGGTATAACCTCAAAAGTTGCTGAGTGGGTGTCTCAAGTTTCTAGTGAGGAGTACCTCGATATAACTGCTGAAATTCTGGGAGAGGACAGTGGCTGAGGCTGCTGCGAATCGCCGAGTTGTTGATATGCTTAGAGAGGTTGTGAGTAGGTTTAGCGAGGTTAGGTTGGCATATCTATTCGGTAGCTATGCTATGGGTAGGGAGACGCCTGCTAGCGATATCGATATAGCTGTTCTCGTAGAGAGCAAGGATCTATCTCCTTTTCAACTAAGTAGAAGTTCATAACAGTTCTTTCAACGTCTATAAGAATGGTTTTAGTCTCGCCGGTGGAAATGTGGAAGGATACGAATGTTCTAGGCATGTGTGCTCCGTAGTTGTATACTAAGTGGTCGAGGCCACTGCTTTGATACGTTGTATGAATGCTGGAGAGAATGTCGTGTAGAAACACCCCTCCAAAGACTGGTCTAAAGCCATGGGCCAGGGCAATAGCTTCTAAAACCGTTGTCTTCCCACTGTTGTTAGGTCCCACAAGTATTGTGACAGGGGCTAGTTCTACGTTGCCTTTAATAACTCCTCGAAAGTTTCTCAATGTAAGCTTGCTGATGTATACCACTCTAAGCCCCTTACAAATCTATCCTAATAAAATAGATTTATGTATGATCCAACATCTAGGCTCAGCTGCTTGTTCAAAAAGATTTTGCTGTAGCATCTCTCTAGATATAGTCTCAGGCCTAGATATCCTCTCAATGTTTTAACCCGTTCAACGTTTACTAGCATCCATGTTCATGAGTATTAGTTCGTCTATAGTTTGGGATAGCATAGCTTCGTAGAGGCCGGGTTCCTCAACTAGAACCATACCTTTAGTCAGTACCCAGAGCCTAAATCTTGGCGAGAGAGCCTGTAGCGGCACTATATCTATGGGGAGGTTAAGTGCTTCCTCGAGTTTTACGCCTAGCTTTAGAATTCTATCCAGGTTTTCGAAATCCTCTAGATACACGGCGATATCTATATCTCTGAAGCTATCGGCTTCGATGAAGCTGCCGAAGAGGATTGCTAGTTTGACCCCTTTATCAACTAGAGTATCTCTCAGCTTCTCTATAACCCTGCTCTTCTCCTCCGAACCCAGTCTATAGTATCTAAACCTGTGCATTGGCTAGAAATCTCTTTAACCTTTCGATAAGGCTGTGCACAGGCTTGAAATTCTCATTCTCCTTAATACTGTCATACACCCTCCTATCATCTATGACCCAGTACCTATGCACCAGGAGATTCCTTAGCCTCAAGAGCTTCGCAAGTTCATCACATTCATCAGATGTTAATAGACCCTCATCTCTCAATATCCTTAGAGCGTGGATAGGCGTTTCAGGCTCTTTACCAAATGCTCTTCTAGCTATGTGAAGAGCTAGTGCTATCAGAGCCTCTACCAACACTATTATGTTGTATCTAATAGCGTACCTCTCAGCATCGCTCAGCCCTCGTAGGGTTTAGAAGAATAGCTTAGAACATCATTTATAGCCGATTTAATATCTGCCACAAGCTTATCCACATAGCCTCTATTAACCCCGCTCAAACCTATATAGACACCCTCCCCTTCCACCTCCATACACTTTCCCTTATCTACGGATCTCCAACGGCTGTTAACCAAGACTCTGCTCATTGAATTCCTCAAGTGCTTTCCTAACCGCTTCCCTATGCAATGGCGTTTGCCAAGCCACTCTCCTTCCAATACCAAGCTCAGAATCCTTCTCGGGAGGTGGGACATCGATCCATGATGTGGGGTCTCGATCCCATACGTGGGAAATCAGGTTCAACTCTATGAGTTTCCTTTCAAGCTCTCGAACTTCTGGCTGTGACAACTTCTCAAAGAGAGTATCGGGATCTTGAACGATCTCCTCCAAGATCTTCCTCCTACCCTCCCCTAGAGACTTTATGAATAGCCTTAGCTCTCGATATCTAATGATATCGTTTACCGCGGCGTTCACATGCCACCGCGCTTCGTAGAGTTTTGCTAGCATCCACGGATTTCCACCGGTCCACCTCCAAACATCTTCGAAATCGGGTTTCTCGCCTGGTAGCTTCTCATATAGTTCTCTAAGTCCTTCTCTAGACATGTTCCACATTATGGCTATGTCGGCCCACCGATGTCTACCAATTTTCTCACGTGTAACACCCTCACTACTAGATACGAGTATAACCATTCTTTCATACGGTGTTAACGGATACTCGATAATGTTTAGTAGAGACTTAACATATAGCTCGGCCTGATCGAGACCAATAGCCTGAAAAACATCGTCTAGTAGAAGAGCGATTTTGGCTCCACGGAATCTCTCCATGACTACACTTGCTAAGGTTAGAGCGAGTCTAGCGATATTTGGCAGGGGCTTGGGTAGGGATTCGATTACCTCATGTAGAACATCCTTTAGCGATGGGGAAACCCAGAAAGCCCTGTGAAGTTCTTCCAACGGGTTCAGATATATTACGTGGTATCCGTATTCGCTGAGCATCGAAGCAGCCTGCCTAAATAAGGCCGTCTTACCGCAACCCTCAGGTCCATAGACAACTAATGGAAATCTAGTACCTCTCTCAGCAAGTTTACGGATATGCTTAATTCCCTGATCACGATCTGTGAACTCTATCTCAAGATTCTCTGCAAATCTGAGTATAACCCTTTTCATCCTATCTATCACTTATAGCTAGTATTATGAGCTAATTTAAGGGCTCGATATATATTTCTAAGTATCTTCGGTAGGCTTCAGCAACTTCTCCAACAATTGCCCCTAACTATCTATAAAATTCCCCAAACGATCCTAATAAGCTATTCCGCCCTACCCAGACCTTGTCAAATGATTCTATATATAGATTTTCCGCTTCTATAGTGTTCTATATGGTGTTGGCATGTTTATAAACTGTAGCCCTAGAACTAATAGCTCCTCAACCCTTCTCAACAATTCCAGGATACCCCTTTTAAGGGCTATCAATGCCCCAATAGCTATAGCCCTCCCCCTAAGGCTCTGAAGCTCTATCCTAGCAATAATTCTTCTAGCAATATCTATCAAGGCCATCGATCTCAGCTTATAGCCCTTAGAAAGCCATATCCTAAGGGCTATTAAAAGGGATCTCTCTAATGGATCTAGATATCTGAGAGCCCCCAGCCTAGCCGCCTTCCTAAAATAATACTCAACAACCTTTAAATCAATCCTACTGGGAGCCAATAGATCAACTATACCCGGTAGAACCCTTTCAAGAACATCCCTACCAATTTTAATAACCATTGAAGCGGCTAGGCTGGAGGCAAGCACAAAAACACACCTATCAATGTTAAATAATAAGCCTTAAAAGTATTATCGTATGTGCCTAGCTGGATACTGTCTTGAAATGATTCTAGCTTCATGCTTACTTAGCTTCTCACAATTTCTAATAACTTACTAAGATCTATTAACTTCTACCGCCGTTATCTCTCCCGCCCTCTTATCCCTATATAGGTGTATTAGTAAGTGAATAGGTTCTCCCTCTTCTGGTTCTCTGAATCTTATGTGTAGGATCCCCTCTTCAGGTATTAGCGATTCTTCGATCACTCTCCTGGGTAGGCTGGTTTTGGATAGCTCCTCCATCCTCTCAATCATCCACTTCATATCTAGTTCTAATAGAGATGCTATTGCCACCTCCTCTCAGCCTTCTATATGTTTTCACACCTATTATATATGCTGTCTTCAACGCATCTTCAGCAACGACAACATTCACCCAGTGCTCATCTATTTTCTTTAAGAGGTACTTCACACCATACGCATCGCTATAAACTTCATCGAGAGATTCTAGGATTCTCTTGATTAGCTGTCTAAGCTCATCTACACTCCTCATACTAAGCATGACTGTGAGATCTCGATGTTTCGACATTATGTATTTAAGTACTCTATCTGGTATTCTTATAGACAAAACACTGCCTCTCCATAAGCTATTACTCCTAAACCTTAACTGTCGTGCGGTGACTTCTAGATATGCACTGTTCCGACCTATCCTTTCCCAGATTCTCCCAGAATTTTCTTCGTGTAGTTGAGCAGCCACTCTGCTAGTGGTAGTAGTGTTTCAACATCCCCAATCCTATACTTTGCTTCGTGAAAACCCAATATATGTATATCACAGGCAGCTGTCCACGCATACCTTATCCCCTCCTCTCCAAGCTTCTTACTTAGATCAGTCGCAGCACTATACAGCTGTTTTCGGTTTCATATAGGTATATGGTTGTTGATATTAACCGCGTTTAGCCCTTAGTGCTATCAGATATACAATGCCATATGTTTATCAAACCCCCACAATCCAAAGATCATACGCTTTATAGCTAGTTGTTTAATTAGAGAGCGGTACTATGAGCTCGATGAGCAATACAAAGAAGAGGAAAGGCTTCGATGAAGATCTACACGTCCCCGAGGGGAGATATGCTCCCGTAGGCGGCGTGGAGAGAATATTGGGGGTATGAGGGCAAGCAGAAATATAGAAAACAATGAACCGCAATTGAGACCCAACACTATTCTGAGGGCATCGTAGTATATCTCTTATATTAACCATCCTAACAGTCTGTTCCAAGTGTTTTGAAGCTCTGGAGAAACCTAGAAGATCGATGCTATATATTCCCCAGCTCTCTATATACCAGCTTCTGCAGTATGTCTATCAGCTTCTCAGCATCGATCCTGCACTCCTCGAAGTCTATTTCATCCATGAAGCTGTGGAAGAAGTTGGCATGGAGCTTCTCGCATGATCTATATAGCCTAAGGATCTCCGGCTCACGTATTCTCTGTGCTAGAACGTTCATGAACATCCTTAATTCATCGTGTTTTCTAATTGGCTCTCCTCCGTAGAGCATGCTCAGCATAGATGCTAGATTATTCAGTATACCCCATAGCATTTCAGATGCTTTTTCAAATTCTCTTCTATCTAGATATTCTTGGTAGTTCTTAAAGTAGATCTCAACGATACCCATTCTACGCCTAACCTCTTCTAGAAGCTCTTCGCTATATAGATCTGTCACTGGTTGAACCCCTTATGCTTCAACGTCTCTGTGTGGATATAGCTCTACCACTCTATCCTCTCCATCTCCCCTAATCTCTACTTTGAAGAGCTTAACCTTTACCATATACTCATCTGGAAATATAGCAGCATCTCTCAGAATAGACCATGAAGCCTCCTCAAAGTATAGGCTATCATAGGGTATGAGGAAACCAGGTGTGAGGTAGAACTTAACATTCCTCCCAATCACATGCTCCTCTATAACCTTCTTCTCTGTATCAGATAAGGGCCTATGGATCCTGGACACCTCGAGTATAGAGCCATAGATCCAGTAGTCAGCAGAGAGCGATCTCAACGCATATTGTGAGCTAAGGTACCTCCTATCTACAGATAGATAGCAGGGGGAAACGCCAGTCCTTGGGGAAATCCCTCTCCTAAGTATCGAGGAGACTATTAAGGGCACTCCTAACCCTCTCCTAAGAAGAGATGCTTTCCTAAGCTCTTAACTCTTTTTACCTTCTATGCACTTTTATCAAGAAACCATTTCCC
Organism: Sulfolobales archaeon; assembly: GCA_038897115.1. Classification (NCBI taxonomy): domain Archaea; kingdom Thermoproteati; phylum Thermoproteota; class Thermoprotei; order Sulfolobales; species Sulfolobales archaeon. Next base: position 9,601 of record JAWAXC010000037.1, read on the forward strand.
GCTTCACTCTCACGTTTCCTCTCTCACAGTGTTTTCAATTTAGATAGCTGGAATACATGTATTAGGAAGCATGCTCGCTTCCTTAACCTTCGACATCTATTCTCACTACCTTGCTCTTCTCTAGGAATTTTTGGAGGCTTCGTGGCCCTACTATATGTAGTTCTACTGGGGCGTGGAGCGGGAGTCCTAGCTCCTCAGCTTTCTCGAAGATCTTAGCCTCAAGATCTATGATCCTATCGTGATCTGGTTCTTCTGGGAGAGCTATCACCACATCTATATCGCTTAGAATCGTGAGACGGTTCTCAGCAGCTCCACCCACAACGTAGACCTCTGCACCTGGCTCCACCATCTTCGCGGCTCTAGCAACTATTGCTGCTAGCTCCCGCCACCGAGCTAGATCGTCTAGAATGATCCTGCTAAGCCTCATCACCCTAACCTCCGAAAATCTCCTTCTCTAGACCCTCCACAACCTCCACAACCTTTCTCGCAGCTTCTAGCAGAGCCTGGGCCTGATCCCTGGAGTACTGGAAAGACCCATAAACAGCTCGAGTATGTGCATCCTCGAGCTCTGCTAATATCCTCCTATTCCACCTAACGAAATCCATCACCCTCTCAGCCTGGGCGCGAAGCCCTCTATCCTCCAGCATATAGGCTAGAAGCCCTAGCAGGGCTCGAACGCTATGACCCCCTCCACTCCTCGCCAGCTAGCCTGAGGAGGAAGCTCCTAACGTATAGCTGAGCGGCGTATTCGGCATTAAGAACAGCTAGATCATACTCAGCTTCACCTACAAGCCTCTCAGCCAGCCTAAGCATTGATAATGCTCTCCTCCTTAACAATATAGCATACTCACCACTCACAGATGACACACCTCTCTAAGAGCCTATCGAGGTAGAGCATGTTGCACCACGCACTCCATGAATAACTAAGTTTATCTCCTCCTCAATTATTGTGCATAACCCCCATTAACTCCTTAACACCCTATAATATCCTCTAAATACTCTCTCATAACAAGGCCTTCATAACAATATCTTGGCATAGAAGCTTGTCTGAAGATCTCCACCTACCCTCTCATTTCCAAGAGCATATGTCTTAATAGCTAGAAAATACACCCTAGATCTTCTCAGAACTGTCTAAGACAGCCCTCCCAAAACCCTTGGGAGTGTTGCTATGATTATAGATTATGCTGATCAACCTATCCAATCGATCTTCCTCCTACCCTAGAGAACCGATGTCTCAATGCTACTTTATTCTCAGCGTCTTACCCCTCCTCTCAATCTGCATAAACTCCTCCCTACCCATCACATGTATCTCTACCGGGTAATCCCATGGGAGTCCATAGATATCCACAGCCCTCGAATATATCTTTCTCCTTATCTCAACCAGCTTCTCAGGAGCTGGGGGTTTTTCCAAGACTATTGCGACGTCTATATCGCTGAGAACTGTGAGCCTATCTTCAGCGGCTCCTCCGAAGACATAGACCTCTGCGCTGGGCTCGATATCCCTCGCAGCCTCTGCTATCTTCTTAACAGCTTCTCTCCACATTCTGAGATAGTTTATATGGTATCTAGCCCAGAACATCCCTCTCAACCTCCTCTAGAACTCTATCGAGCTCCCCACATATTCTAAGCATCTCCTCAACATCTTTTGCTGTGTATGTGAAGAAGCCATATCTAGCCATTGTATAGATAGCATCTATATCTGCCAGCGAATCCCTATACCTCCTAGCGAAATCCCTTAGAGACATGGCAACACCGCTAAAGCCCATCTCATCCAACCTAGCAGCCAATATGCCTAGGAGCTCCCTAACACTAAATATTCTTGGGAAATCACCTAGGAGTCTAAGCATAGACGCCTTAACCCTAAGCTGGCATGACTGCTGAATATTAAAAGCCGCGAGATCCAACACACCCCTCTCCAAAAGCTCCCTACCAACACCGAGAAACACCCTAGATCTTCTCTTCAAAAGCTCAACCCTCTCACCACTCAAACCAATCAACCAAACCAAGCTATTGCTCCAAGCGATCTCCACAATATTTTAAACCCACATATATTTAAAGACCATATCCCTAGCAACAATCTAACTTATAACCCCTATAGAAGGCTAGACTCCTCATATAGCCATCCAATCCACAAGCCAGATGTTTTCCCCGCTCTCCACACAGATCCTCTTCATCTTACCCGATCCCCATTGGATGATCCTTGTTGGGTTCTAGGGCTGGGGTTTTATGATGTGTGTTAGGTCTATTGAGTAGATGATCTTATATTAGCTATGCCATATATATTAACCTCTAAAGCAAGCCTTGTCTAATCCAGGTTCCCCCCTTTCTAACATATTTCTTCTTAGCTTCTTGTATAAGCTCTTCCACCCTCTGACTAGCTATTATGGGTATCCCCTCTATCAGGGCGGAGAGTGCTAGAGGGTTTCCTCTGAGGACCATGTTTTTTAGCTCGTCAAAGGTATATAGGAAGAGATCGATTCTATAGATCCGAAATTCCGCTGCAAGTCTGAACCTCTCTAGTATAGGGATACCCCTCACATCATCTGTTAGCACTAGAATATCTAGATCACTCCAATCCCCACCACCACTCCTAGCCCACGAGCCAAAGAGCATGGCAGCCTCTACTCTAAATCCTCTCCTCATCAGCTCGTTGAGAAGCTTCTCTACATCTCTACGCCAAGGCTCTTCAGCCATTTCTCCACCCACCTCATGATCTTCTCAGCAGCCTCCAGAGCCCTCCTAGCTGTTGCCTCATCATAGTACATGCCTGGATAGCCGCTTTCAAAAGCATTTGGATATCTCGAAGGTATATAATGCCTATCTAGTTCTCTCGCATATATAAAAAGATCTTCATTTAAACTCCCAACCTCTCTAGCTATTGCTAAGAGCTCTACAACCGAATGCCCACGAGAGCTCCTGCCATATGCGTAGAGAAGGGCTTTAACAGCTTTCTCAGCAGCTTGCTGTGATTGGAAGCAGCTCCACTCGTAGTTGCCATCCTCTAGGCTGTCTCTAGCAGCCTTTAAATCCCTCAACGCCTGCGCAAACCACCTTCTAGCCTCCTCAAACCTCTCCACATCTGATCACCGGGATCTGCTGAGAATAGATCCCAATATCTCAACCTCGAACCATAGGGCTATTTCGAAAGGATCTCCCTATAGTATCTCTCCAGCCTAGGCTTTAAATCCAGATACTCCTTCAACACCCTAGCCTCGAACTCCACTCTCTCCACCCTATCTCTCAATCACAATAAAACCCTTGGATATAACTTCATAGGTGTTCTGGTTTCATTGGGCTTGGTATCAAAAGATATCAAGCCCTCTGCCTCATCACCCCCTGTCTAGCCTTCCCACCCGCCCTTCGGGAGCCACTCTCCCTCGGGCGAGTGGGAGGCTTCATAGAGCTCTTCCTCCCCCCTCGCAACTGCTCATAGAGTTCCATATGAGGAGATACTCACCTATGCTCTAAAGAATAACCTCACAAAATCCCAACACCCAGAGATAGCAGTTGCAAAGGCACTATCGAGGCTATCGAGGGCCGGGTTCATAAGGAGAAGCTGGGTGTGGATCTCACAGAAGAGGCAGAGACTCTATTGCCTAAGATAGTTTAAAACAACACCACGCTAGGTGATCATCTAACAAAAAACGTTAGCACTAAGGCTAAGCGACCCCGTAGCTGTGGTTTAGAGGCTTGTTTGCTTTTTGTTTAGGAAATTTCCTAAACAAACCATAAACCTAGTCCTAAGACTAGAAGAAACTTGGATAAGCTCTTTGGATAAGCTCTACCATTGTAGGCCACGATAGGATCTTTATTAGAGCTTGTTTAGGAAGCTTCTTAAACAAGAAGCTCTTAGTAAATTTACTAAAAGCTCAAAACCTCCGGAATTAAAGTATATTCCTAATTTATATATCATAAGATATATTGCTTGTGAGGTTTCCTAAACAAAACTTGGGGATTCTACAACTGAAAGCCTCACCTCTTTAGGGCGGGGATGGCGATATGCTTTAAGCTTTGATGCTGGTACTATAACTAGATGATGCGGTTAAGCATGGCAACCAGGCCCCCGGATGATCATAGATGGGGGCTAGCAACAATATCCCCGAGTCCCCGGGAGGGGATAAGGGTAATGGGCCGGAGACCCGGCCTAGGGCTAAACCATGCGAGAGACCATGGTGATCTACTATGGAATTGAAAGTAGAATTGAAAGATTGAATTGAAAGGATATACTAGCTCTACCTCTACGTCTCAGAGCTGAGTCTTTCTAAGCTCATACACAGTATATATATAACTAGGTTCTAGCATATTCCCACAGCTTATCCACTCTACTATTTGAACCGCTATGTCTAGCGACCCAGCTAACACCTCTTGTCTTTTATCCGAGGCAAGGATCCCGTTTTCTGCCTATGGCTGCTGTTTTGGGTTTCACGGTGATTTATTTTTGTTGATAGAGGCGATAATGTGAAGGGATCAAAGCCCCATGAAACTAGAACCCCTATATCTATCCACCTCTAGGCATAATCAATCCCTTGGCATGAAGTGCGAGGTTTTTGGATGTAAAGGTAGATATTATATGATCGATAGATCCCTCTCGGGAGTGGGGTTCGGCTAGGTGGTGAAGTTTATATCTATAGCTGGTGGCGAGATATCTTTTATACTGACATAGGTATATTCTGTATTGGGATTTACGTGGTTAGGGTTAAGACTAGCATCTATATTGATAAAGATCTGTGGGAAAGGCTTAGGGAGTATGCTTCGAGAAGGAATATGGGGGTTAGCAGGTTCCTAGAGGATCTGATTAGAGAGGGTATTGTTGAGGAGGCGCTGGATAATGAGCTACTAGAGCTTGCTGGACATAGTGACTACGAGGTGGATTTCGAGCCTGTGGAGCCGAAGGAGGGGCTTGTAAGTGGATTGATCAGGGTTATGAGGGATGAGAGAACCGATCGCATATCTAGATAGCAGTGCTATAGTGAAGAGATATATTAGAGAGCCTGGAAGTGATAGAGTAAAGGAGCTCTATCTAAAAGCATATTCAGGTGAGACGATCCTCTCCTATAGCTTATGGAATATAGGGGAGGTGCTAGGGGCTCTAGATAGGGCTGTGAGTATCGGTAGACTAGATTCTAAAGCATATAGTACTGCTAGAAGGAGATTCCTGCTGGAGACGAGGAGATTAGCTAGGCTAGGACTCGCAATAATAGTACCTCTGAGAATCAGCGTTCTGAGGGAAAGCTGGAGGCTACTGGAGAAACACCATATCTACGAAGCCGATGCTCTGCAAATAGCATCTGCTAAATACATAGGTGCCACCTATTTCCTAACAAGTGATAAAAAGCTGAGCGAGATAGCATCTACTGAGAAGCTAAACAGCATCTACCTAGGCTAATCATAAACTAATCCAACCCCCATTACTGCTCTAAATGGATGAGGCTTTCAGTTGAAAGAGAATTGCGTGATATATATTCGAATACATAGAACTGGGGATCTGATGAAGCTTTAGGTCAAAATATTCAAATGCATATTCGTGGGAAACGATGTAGGAATATTCTACTGAGTCAAATGCCCAGATATCATGTTATAGTTCTAACAACCGCTATATCGCAGATGCCTTCAACCCTATAGCTGATCTCTAATACTGCTTCTCTTGGAAGGCTTATAGATATACCTAAGGGCTATGTGATCAACCTCTCTAGGGATCCCCTCGAAATCGGTGTTTCTGGTTGAGACCCCTACCCTGCATAGTTGGGATTGTCAAGGTTCTTGATAATACATTCCAAGATCTTTGGTTCCGCAGGGTATAAGACCTTCGAGGATATGGGCTAGACCCCTTATAAGTATAAGTTCTTACTACTGGTGTACGAAGTAGGTAGGTAGCTCTTAGAGACTTTTAGGCTGTATACAAGGTGCTCCGAGATGGTTTGGCTATGTCATGATTCTATGGAGCTGATTGCTATTCGATCTTCACCCATGTTCTACCTATTCTCTGGTATTTCGAGCGGATCCTCTTAAACTCCTGCATAACATTGTTTAGAAGGGCTTCATCAGCATATAGGATTCTCCCGTCCTCTAGCGCTTCGAGTATAAATGTATTTCCCTCTCTAAGCTTTTTGAGGAAAACCTCTGTATTCATCCCCACTGGCTGTACATTGGGGTTGCTAGGGTCTATGAGCATTGCATATGCCTCCCTCGGATCTCTCGGTATATTATCGCCTACAACTAGTACATCGTAATCGCTATACTCTGTATAGTCTCCCCGAGCCCTTGACCCGAATAGTATTACGAGCCTCGCACCAACACCTCTATATCTCTCGATGAGATGTGATAGGCTATCGCACAAGGCTCTTCACCCAGTTTAGTACTCTCTCAGCACATCTTATACACTCCTCCGCATCCCCCACGGTATAATAGTCTAGGGGGGCGCCCTCATCATATGCATTTGGATATCTTGTTGGGATATATTGCTTATCGAGGAATAAAACACACTCCCTAACATCACCGGGAATATCCATCCCGAGCTCGCGGATCAGGTAGAGGAGGGAGTGCCCCCTACGCTCTTTATTATAGAAGTTCAGCAAAGCCTTAAGAGCTTTCTCAGCCGCCTGGTGGGACTCGTAGCATGACTCCTCATATAAACCCTCCCTCTTATTCACAATAGCCGAGGCGAAGTTCCTCTCAGCCTGTCTAAGCCAATCCCTATAGCGGGAAACCATGGGAGAGCCCTATCTAAAAACAGTTGTGTTATCTCAAATTTCAAACCCGCTTATCGGAGCATCCCTATCTATATATCCTTTCCAGCTATAACCAATAGGGATATAAAGCTATAATAACCACCTAAAATCTATAGGAGGATACCAGTTAGATGAGAAGGATAAAGCTGAGATTTGCAGACGATATAGAGGTTGATTTCGTAGATAGGGAGCAGGCTTTGAAGAGGGTTGAGGAGTGGGCTGAGAAGGGTATGGTGAATGTCCAAGTAGTATATGGCCCGGAGGGATGTGGGAAAACAGCATGGCTTAAACAAAGTATAGAGCTATTAAAAGAACTAGATTTTGACATAATCTATATAAATCCTATTGAAAGAGAACTCCACACAGAGATCAGGGTTAAAGATGTTGAGACCAGATTACTCGAGATACTCAGGGGCGCTACCGAGGATACCTGGGGTAGGGTTGCATGGGCCGTTATAGATGTTGCCAGAGAGATGATCAAAGCTGGGAGGAAGAAGCTAGCGGTTGTGGTAGATGATGTTTTCCAAGCAATAGGGTTGGATAAGGCTGCGATATATGTTAAGGGTTTGTTAGGTTTAATTGAGTATCCTCCTAGAAGCTATGAGAGGATCGTCACAGTCGTTGCAACTAGCGAGGGTATTTCTAAGAGGGAGATTGGTAGGCATAGATGGGCTGATATTCTCCCTATGTGGAACATGCCTAGGGAGGGTTTTAAAAAGCTATATGATCAAATACCTGGTGATAAACCCGGCTTCGAAGAGATCTGGAGAATCACAGGTGGGAATCCAAAGATGCTGGCAAATCTCTATAAGGCGGGATGGGATGTTGGAGAGATAATAGAGAAGATCATTAGGATGAGGGGGGTAGAAGAGTTTATAGCATCACTAGAAGATGTTGAGAAGGCTTTGCTATCAGACGCGATCGAGGATCCCGATGTTCTAATGAGCAGAGAGGGTATTAGTCTTCTGAGGAGGCTTGTTGAGCTCAACCTTCTAGTGGATTCTCTATACAGCAGAAAATCCACATTATGGGTTGATGATCCACCCCCTGATAAAGATCCCGAGATAGGGATAGGGAAGCACGTTGCATGGCAGACACCGCTACATAGAGAAGCTATTAGAAAGGCTCTAGAGATCCGCAGCTGATATATCCATCTAAGTTTTGGCTAATAAGCAAAGATAGATCCATACCAACATAATATATATGGAGTGAGAGAGGTACAAGACCCCTTAGTATGGTATGGTTATAATTAGAAGGAATAGGATCCAAGAGATTCTGAGAATTAGCAGGGATAACCATATAAAGCTTTAATTAATGGGTTTAAAACATGGTAATTCCATAGAGGAGCTTTACAGCCATGACAAACGATGCTAAACTTATCCACAGATAGGGGGGATATGGCGTTGTGCTTGATAGAGACCCATGGAGTGTGGGTGAAGCTGGTGAACCTATACCAAGGGTTAACCCTGATCAAAGAAACAAAACTATAGAGAAATGACTGGAAACATCATGAGAGGGAAAACGCTTGTAGAGCGGTTCTAACAGCTTCTCTATGTAGTGGGGTTTGCCATGCTATATATCTTCCTATGCCTAGCTCTGGATCTCGTTGTGGGGGTGGCTGATCTATCCAGAACCATGGATCCCTTTCAGGTAGGAAATACATTATCAGGTTTCTTTCTACTAGCTCTTTCACAAGCTCTTCAGGTGTGTTAGAGCTCCATAGAGCATCTGGATCTTCAACCGCTCTCTCCAGCCAGCTTCTCCACCGCTCTAAAAAGCTTGCTGTGAGCCTCTTATCTATAACGAGATCACTAACTAGCTTTATATAGCTCCACCTATATTTATACAGCCTTGCAAGCATAGCTGGATTTCCACCACTTAACCTCCAGAGATCTTCAAAAGGAGGTTTCTCACCAAGAATCGAGTCATATAGCTTTAGAAGCCCCTCCCTACCCATATTCCACATAGGCCTCATCTCGGCCCATCTATGCCTACCGATCTCCCTTCTAGAGACGCCTTCGCTTGTTGTTACAACCGTTACTATTCTCTCGTAGTCGGCTGGTGGATATTCTATTAATCCCAGTAACCCCTTTACATAGATGGCTGCTTTGTCTAATCCAATGGCTTGGAATGCATCATCTACCAAAACAGCTATCCTCTTCCTACCCCTTTTCAAGGCGTATTTAACAAGGTCTATTGCTAGTGTTGCAAGCCTAACCTCAGCCCTACCAATGATATCCGATGCCGCCTCAGCAAGATCCTTGATAATCTCCTTCAAATCGGTATAAGCTATAAAATCCCTACGAAGAGGATCAACATATATAACATCAAAACCAAGCTCCCTTAATAACTCAGCACTCTGCTTAAGCCAAGCCGTCTTCCCACATCCCTCCGGGCCATATACTACTTGGACGAATCTAGTTCCTCTCTCAGCCCACTCCTCAACCCTCTTCAAACCTAGCTCTCTATCCACAAAATCAACCTCTATGTTGTCTACAAATCTCAGCCTCACCCTTTTCATATAGATAGCTTCACCCTAAGCCTCCTAATATAGTGGATTTGGTTAACTATATATCTCTATATCCAATTGTGGATCTCTTTTAGAGGTGGGTTCTCAAACAATGTCTGCTATTCTCTTTTTAGTGAGGTGATACTATTAAGTTCCTCTTGATATAAGCAGGAAATGCGATAGATATTCTTGAGCCTTAATAGGGCATCTTGACCTCTTACCTGTCCTGGGGGCGAGGCTTACAGATGTAATACGGGGTTGATTATGTATGGGGTGTAAAGATGCTCCTTGTGAATATCTTTCTTTATATGGATAGATGTTGGGGTTCGATTGCCCTGTCCATTTTATAGGGCTGGTGCTTGTCACTCGCCTAAGCTGGGCGAGCCTAGTGATTCTGTTGTAGCTGCATATAGATGTGGCGGTGCTCCCGAGGTTTATAAGGGGTGCTCGTTCTATGTTGAAACGGTATCAGGTGCAGATAAGCCTCTGAACCAGGGTAATAATAGTGGTAGAGGGGGTGTCAGGGTTATTACTAGGAACTCCATCGCATCCAGGATCTATGGTCCTATACATATGCTGAGAGAGCCTATATCCTCTGAGTGTCCCCACTATAGGGTTGAGAGTGTTAGCGGGGGTTATGTAGCCCTCTGCAACGTGCTTAAAAGGCCTCTCACAAAGTATGAGGCTAGGCTGTGCTCGCTATATTGGAGGGATTGTCCATATGTGAATATAGTTAGGGCTTCAAGCTAGATGTAATCTAAATGGATCTGATCCTCATACCCTGAGAGATCCTCACCAGGATAGCTCTTCCAGCCTCCACAATACCTGGTATATCAACACCCGTTGGGCATGGGGGTACACATGCGTAGCATAGGAGACATGTGTAGAGGTATTCAGCCGTCTTCTCCGAGTATATGCCGTTTAGGAGTAGACCAACAACCCTCACCCTACCCCTAGGCCCATACCCCCTCTCACCCGTCTCTGCTAGGGTTGGGCATGATGATTCGCAGAAGCCGCAGAAAACACATTTGCTGAACTCCTCCCTAGCCTTAGCAATAGGATCATATCTTACCCCTTGCCTCATATGGGATCACCCTACCGGGATTCAAGATCCATTTAGGGTCGAAGACCCTTTTAATCCCAGCCATCAGCTCTAGCGTGTGCTCTGAGTTTCTATTCCTAAGTTCTATTAGTAGCAGCTCTAGCTTCATAGATCCTATCCCATGCTCTGAGCTTGATGTGCCCCCTAGCTTGAGGGCTTCAACAACTATATCCTTTGCTATGCTCATCACAACAGATCTATCGCTGGGATCCTCTAGATCACCCTCTATATGTGGATGTAGATTTCCATCTCCCAGATGACCCCCCAACTCGATCTCCCTACCATATCTCCTCTCGATCTCCCTGATCCTAGAGATGAACTCCGGGATCTTGGATATAGGCACAGCTGTGTCCTCAGCTATTACATGCTTACGCTTCTTCAGCCTAACATAAGATGGGAACATAGATCTCCTGAATCTATATATCTCCTCAAACCCCTCCTCACCACTCATAGCAGTTGCTATATATATAGAGCCGCTGCTCCTAGCAAAGTCCCTCAGCATATTGATGAGCCTCTCAGCCTCATCCCTGGAATCTGCCTCTAGATCCACTATGATTGTATGGCCAACAGGTATATTAATACCAGTATTTCTTATCACCTTCTCAGCAACCCTATCCTCCATATACTCAGCCACAAGAGGAACCCTACCCCTTCTAACTTT
>JAWAXC010000038.1:0-5391 GCA_038897115.1 Sulfolobales archaeon
TATCCTCAGCTCTGGTGTCTATCCTCATCGATCAGAAATACCTGCCATCATCATGGGAAAAACTTTATGAGGCTGCTGCGGCGCCCTGCGGCACATATATAAGGCTTCTCCTACTTCTCGCTACAAGCGATACAGCCCCTTCCCTCTCGAGGTTTCTGAGAACCGCTTTGGCTAGAGATACTGGGATTGAGTATTTCTGGGCTATAATGGCTGGTGTTATAACGCTTAGCTCACTAATCTCTTTACCTATTTTAGCATAGAGTGAGGCATCTATATTGAGGGTTGCAGAGAGGGTTACATACTTCTCAGCCTTCTTCGGCTTCTTCTCCTCCTTAGCCTTCTTCTCCTTCTCCCCCTCTAGAAGCCTCTTCTGCCTCTTCTCCATAACCGATATCGGCTTCTTACCCTTAGACCCCAAATAATCCACCCATAAGTAGATATGTTAGCTAGCTAAAAATCCTTAGGAAAAGCATATGGGTTAAATTCAGGTGCTTCTAACTATATTGCTTTTAAGAGATACAGCCCTATCTATAGAGGAGATGCGATGGTTTGGGATGTATATGCTGCTGTAAGGGCTAGGATAGTCTATGCTGGGAGGCTTGGTAAAAACGTTGTTGAGGATATGCTTGCTGCTGGGAATGCTGGCGATGCCATCGGTTATCTAAGGGAGACCCCGTATTATCAATATATAAGGAATGTATCTGTTGAGAATCAAGAGCTTTTAGAGCTATCTCTCTATCTAGGCCTATATAGATCTATAGCTCCTCTCCTAGCCATAGTAGATAGAGCATATAGATCTATTGCTGAGCATGGCTTACTCTTCATAGAGAACAGAGTGATAGCATCTATGCTCATTTCCCTAGCTTTGGGAGAACTGCCATCGCTAGATCTTAAGATCCTTGAGGGTACTAGGCTTGGGGAGCTCTATAGAATAGCAATTGAAGATCGATCTTTTATAAAGGCTCTAGATCATTTAAGGGGGAAAGGGTTTGCAAGCCTTGTTGAAAACTATAACATATTATCTAAATATATGGATCCGGGATCCGCGATCTCAATAGCATCTGATATAGGTGCTGCCAAAGACCTCTCAAATATCGTTAAATCAGAGCCTTCACTATCAAGGCTTATATGCCCAGAGATAGATTTCATACTAGTTCAAACCGCTATAAGAATTTCCAGAGGAAAGGCTAAAGAATATATAGGCCCAGCAGAGCTCTCCAATATAGCATGTCGCATAGATAGGGGGGAGATCGAAGATCTTTATAGCTATAGGGAGGAGGAGAATATCATGAATGTGTTGAGGAAAATATATGGAACACAGCTAGTTCAGAGAAGTCTTGAAGAAAGCCTTATAAATATTACCAGTCATGTAAGGAAGACCGTTAGAAGCTCTTTAGAGGCAGCATTTTCATCATACCCATTTGACCCCAGTGTCGTGTGGGCAGCCATCAGGGTAAGGGTTATGGATGTAGAGGATATAATAGCTATAATCAATGGGAAAAAAGCAGGGCTACCCATAGAGATAATCAGAAAAATAATATCCATAACAGTTTAGAACTTAGATCTAGAAGCTACTCTTTTCAATGATGAATGCATCCCCTATACATCATCTCCTCTTCTATTTATTACTTAAAATTCTTACCCCTCTAATATGGGATCCGCATTTTCACTAATAGAATTTAAAATAAATAATTGAAGTGGGTTTTGGAGAAAACTATATCAGGTTTAGCGTTTATTATGGTACTCCTAGTATTAGCACTAGGATCGCAATTGCTATACCATATATAGCAATTCCCTCGCCAAGTACGACTATTAGGAAAGATCTTCCGAAGACCTCAGGCTTTTCCGTGAATGCGCTTATTGCTGCAGCACCTGCTAGCCCCACAGCTATTCCAGCACCTATGCCAGCCAGTCCCAGGGCGAGCCCAGCACCTATGAATCTTCCCATTCTCTCCCCGAATTCCTTTGCATTGAATGCGGCCTGCTGTAGCTCAAGCTGTTGTAGGAGCATTGTTGTTTGTGAAGTCCCTATTTGGATTAAAAGTGCTAGTGCTATTGATATTGCTACTGCAAAAGCGATTCCAGAGCCATATATAATCCAGGCGCTCCTCAAAGACCCTTTAGCCATCAAGTCCCCGGTTTAAGTAGTTGCATAATTTGCTTTAAAGCTTTATCCTTGGTATAAAGGATCTCGTTTTTCCTTTTAGCGAGAATCTCCTCTATCATTCTATCTATTTCAGTCTCGATTTCTTTTCTCTTATTCTCAAGAATATTATTGAACATGCTCAATAGATCTTCAGCCACGTGCAGCTCCCCTCGCCACCAATTTCTTCTTCATAAGCTTTAACCTTATAAATTCCTCTCTCATTCTCTCCTCTAAGACACTCCTAATCCTCTTGATAGTATTTACGTAGTTAGGTATTATTAGATAGTCAATTGCATTTATAAGCTTCTGGGTTCTCCTCAGCTCCTCTATAAGTCTCTTTAATGTTGCCTCTGCCTCTGCGAGCTTCACAATCTCCTCTAATGCATCTCTAAGCAATTCTATCGATACATCGAGGCTATACGGAGTGGTTCCAGGGGGATATTCTGGCTTCTGTATGCTCTCCCTATCGATGGTCAGAACAGGTATCTTAATACCAAACGCTGCCCTCTCACCAACAATCACAGATGCTGCCTTCCTCGTTGAAGATTCGATGCTCCTCAAACCCACTAGGCCGGCTTGTGAAACGGCTATTGAGTATTTCTCATACGCCTTTTTAAGCTTCTCCCTAACCGAGTTCTGAAGCCTTGTGAACTCCTCAATAGCTATTCTGATGTTTAGGAGTAGCACCTCCCTCTTATCCTCTAAAACCCTCCTAATCCTCCTTATAGTCGCATAGCTTCTCCTCAGGTTTATCAGATTTATCTTTGTGGGGAGCACAGATCTGGGGTCTATAGCCATGCTATCCTACGCACCCTTAGCCCTTCTTCTCGGATGGTACTTCTCTATATATACATCCTTTATATTGGTTAGCTCGCTTTCAGGGAGTATGGAGAGTACCTCCCACCCTATGTCTAGGGTCTCTTCAATAGATCTGTTCTCGTAGAAGCCTTGAGATAGGAATCTCCTCTCAAAGGCATCTGCGAATCTCAGATACTTCCTATCGGTCTCGGAGAGGCTCTCCTCACCAACTATTATTGCTAGGCTCCTCAGCTCCTGGCCTCTGGAGTAGGATGCGTAGAGCTGGTTACTAACATCACCATGATCCTCTCTCGTCTTGCCAGGCCCTATACCCTCCTTCATAAGCCTTGAGAGGCTCATAAGAACATTTACAGGCGGATATATACCCCTGTTATATAGACCTCTATCAAGCACTATCTGCCCCTCAGTTATATATCCAGTTAGATCTGGTATGGGGTGTGTTATATCATCTGCAGGCATTGTTAGGATTGGCATCTGAGTAATAGATCCCTTCTTACCTATAGCCCTTCCAGCCCTCTCATATATAGATGCTAGGTCTGAGTACATATATCCAGGATACCCCTGTCTCCCTGGAACCTCTTCCCTCGCAGAGCTGATCTCTCTGAGGGCCTCGCAATAGCTGGTCATATCTGTTAGGATCACGAGGACATGCATATCCCTCTCGAATGCGAGATACTCGGCTAGGGTTAGAGCCATTCTAGGGGTTATAAGCCTAACCATTGCAGGCTCATCAGCTAGGTTTATAAACATAGCAACCCTCTTTATAGCCCCTGTCTCCTCGAAGAACTTTCTAAAGAATAGAGCCTCATCATATTTGATCCCCATAGCAGCGAATACAACAGCGAACTCCTCCCTCTCACCTCTCACCGTTGCCTGCCTCGCTATCTGTGCTGCGAGCATATTGTGGGGAAGCCCTCCACCGCTGAATATAGGTAGCTTCTGACCCCTTACAAGGGTGTTCATACCATCTATAGCGGAGATCCCTGTTTGTATAAAATCCTCTGGATACGCCCTCGAAGCAGGATTTATCGGGGAGCCATTTATATCCCTTCTCTCCTCGGCAAGCACAGGCGGACCTCCATCGAGCGGTCTTCCAAGCCCATCGAAGATCCTTCCGAGCATTGCTTCCGATACAGGTGCTTCCATGGTTTTTCCTAGGAACCTTACCTTAGTACCTCTAGTGCTAATCCCCGTAGTACCCTCGAAAACCTGTACTACAGCATATCCCATACCAACCTCTAGAACTCTTCCACTCCTCTTCTCACCATTTGGTAGCTCTACCTCAACAAGCTCGTCAAAGGCTACACCGCTTGCTTTTTCAACTATTATTAGAGGACCTCTAATCTCTTTTATAGTCTCATATTCTCTATATTGTGAGATCTGAATCCCCATCTAGATCACCCAGCTAAGCTTCCAAGCCTCTCCAAGATCTTCTTTTCTAGCTCCTCCAACTTATTAAGCTCCTCATTAGGTATTGTGAACCTAGCCTTTATAAGCTCTGTCACAAGATCCTGGGTCTTCTCCCTTATAGCTTTAACGCTAACACCTGAGTCGACAAGCTTTTTAGCACTTCTATAGAAGCTCACTATAGCCCTCATAAGCATTACCTGCTTCTGTGGAGATGCAAATGCATCTATCTTGTCATAGGCGTTCTGCTTTAAGAACCCCTCCCTAATTATCCTCGCCACATCCATGACAAGCTTATCAGGTTCAGCAAGGTTTTCAGGCCCTATCAGCCTCACTATCTCTCTAAGCTCGTTCTCCCTCTGCAGGATCGAGTATATCGTATCCCTTAGCTCTCTCCAGTCCTTCGCAATATTATTGATCCACCACTTGGTCACAGTATCTACATAGGCTGAGTAGCTTGTGATCCAGTTTATAGCAGGGTAGTGCCTTGAATAGGCTAGAGCAGTATCTAGAGCCCAGAAAACCCTTATAAACCTCCTAGTATGGGTGGTCACAGGCTCTGTGAAATCAGCCCCTGGAGGGGATACAGCGCCTACAAGGGTTACAGACCCTATTCTCTCAGGCCTTCCAAGGGCTATAACCCTTCCAGCCCTCTCATAGAACTCTGCAAGCCTACTCTGTAGATAGCTTGGATAGCCCTCCTCGGCAGGCATCTCCTCAAGCCTCCCAGCGATCTCTCTCAAAGCCTCGGCCCACCTGCTTGTGGAATCCGCTACTAGTAGAACATCATAGCCCATGTCTCGATAATACTCGGCCATGGTGACCCCGACATAGATGCTAGCCTCCCTAGCTGATACTGGCATGTTGCTTGTATTCGCTATCAATATTGTTCTCTCCATTAACGGCCTCCCACTCCACGGATCCTTATATGTTGGGAACTTCTCCAGAACCTCGGTCATCTCATTACCCCTCTCGCCACATCCTATGTATATCACAACTCTTGCATCGCTCCACATAGC
>JAWAXC010000038.1:6235-20365 GCA_038897115.1 Sulfolobales archaeon
CCTCTCCTCTCCTCCATAGGCTCACCCAAACAATATTCTCGATATCCTAACTTTAAGCTCGTATAAGCTTGTCTCTATCACATGGTCAAGTGTGTAGTTATATCTAATTGATCTGTCTCTTGAAAGGGCTATAAAGCCTCCACTGATTTTTGCCCCACCAGAGACTGATCTGACTCTATCACCTGCACCTATCTCCTCTATAACCTCCTTAACAAGGCTTAGAGATGAATCGTTTGTCTCTATATACACCTCGCCCTCTAATGCTAGAACAGCCTCTAATGATCTCCTTAGAAACTTCTTATATAACTCTCTATTATCTAAAAGCTCCTTGATAAATCTATTTCTAACATCATCAACAACCTTGTTGATCCATATCTCGCGTCTCTGCTCAGCTATCTTTTTTAACTCAACCTCTAATTTAGATCTTGAGCTTTCAATTGTTCCTCGATATTTCTTGATACCCTCATCTATCCTGGATCTTAGCTCAGAGGCCTTTTTATTTATGAGATCTTCTAGATCCCTTTTAACATTATTCCTTAGCTCCTCAAACATCTTTTCAAGCCTCTCTAGGATCTCTGAGCTTATTTCCTCAACGATCTTCTGAGGATCACCATAGATCCTATATATCTCCGACATATTCTCACCCAACCCCTAGGGCTTTTTTCAGGAGAGACGCTGCATCTATGGGCTTTACATCGCTCCACATACTCGGTATAACCGTTATCACAGGCGCCCCTGGAGACATAGAGATCCTATCTATAACGTCTTGCACCATATCAGCCACATCCTTTGTCACTATTATCAGAGCAATATCTCCCGACTTAGATAGGGTTCTCAACTGCTTCTCAGCATCATCTACATTTTCAACGACAAAGCCCTCCACCCCAAGCATGCCGAAGGCGTTTACAACGTATCTATCTCCGAGAACCACTATCCTACCCTTTTTCATGAGCTCCCCAGAGTAGTCTCCTCTCTAAATAAATAAGCTTGGTTTATACAGAATATGTGGGGTTTTAAGAGGTGTTATAGGTGCTCCTGCCGGAGAAGATGGCTAGGATCTCTCTGTTGGTTTCAAAAAGGGATCTAGACCTAGCTGTCTACTCACTTATGGAGACAGGCTCATTCCAGCCTGTATCAAGACTGGGAGAGGGGAGGGCTTCTGAGAGGGCAAGGCTAATGCTACCAGCTATTGGTGAGGGTATATCGAGGTTAGAGCAGTATATGGGGCTTGTAGGTGTTAGAATAGGTCAGCTCAGGCTTAGCCAAGACATGGTTTTAGAGGGGAGTGAGTGGTTTGAGATATCATCGAAGCTTCTCCAATCCCTCAGAGAGATTGATGAGAAGTTCGAGGATCTATATAGAAGGGCTAGAGATCTACAGGAGAAGATCAGCAGCCTTGAACCTATAGCCCAGGTTATGAGTGTTTTAAGCGATATAGATATTGATCTCGAAAGGGTTGTGAATGGTAGGGTGTTGAGGGCATATATCTTTATATCTCAAAACGAAAGGCTGGAGAGGATCTTAAGCGCTATAGAGAAGAGGGTAGGATCATTAATAGCTATATCGAGACCCCTTGATGAAAATAGCAGCGTGCTCTTGATAATAACCAAGAGAAGGGATGAGGAAATCAAAGAGATAGCTAGGCAGGAGAAGGCTAGAGAGATAGAGGTTCCAAAGGGCTACCCGCTAAATCCAAAGATGCTTTCAGAGCAGCTGAATAGAGAGCTCGAGGAATCCAGGTCTGAGCTAAACAGGGTTAGGGAAACAGCATCGAAGATCTATGAAGAGATATCGGATAAATTCCTAGAAACATATGCAGGGCTTGTCACAGCTAGAGAGGCTCTCTACCTACTGGCAAGGTCTAGGGATAAAGGTAGATATGCTCTTATAGAAGGCTATATTCCGAAGAGCTCTATAGAGGATTCTCTAAAGATCATCAGAAGTAGGCTTGGCGATAGAGCTATTGTTGAGGTTAAAGAGATCGGCAGGCTTGAGAGAAATCTGGATGAAGAGCCTCCTTCAAAATACTCTGTGCCGAAGAGGCTCCAGACATTTAAAATGATCTCAGAGCTATATGGCCCTCCAAGCTATAGAGAGGTTGTTCCTATCTATATAACAGCCATAACCTTCCCCCTCATATTCGGCCTCATGTTCCCAGATCTAGGGCATGGATTGGTTCTCCTAATAGCTGGGATTATATTTTATAAAATACTTGGTAGAGAAAATAGATCTTATAGGGAGTTGGGGGAGCTTGTGATATATGTCTCGCTAGCAGCCATAATAGCTGGAATCCTATCCGGAGAATTTTTCGGCCCAGCAACACCTGTTTCCAAATATATTGAGGAACATCTATATAGCGGGGCAACACCGCCTCTAGCGGTTCCAATAGGTAAAGAGGAGGGAGGCGCTGTTGGTGAGGCATTGATGCGCCTCATATTCCTATCCTTAAGAATCGGTGGGGCTACACTGGTGCTTTCAACATTGCTGGGGATGGTTAACTCATTATTAGAGAGGGATTTTGAAAAAATGGTGGCAAGGGATATCCCGAGATTCCTTTTATTCCTATCAGTTGCAGCACCTGTTTTTATATATCAAAGCATAGAGCTGGCCGGCCAGACATATGGATATCTAGCCTTTATAACACCATCGCCGGGGGGATTGGCGCCTGATGTTATCAAGGGGCTCCTATATCTAGGGCTTATATGGATCTTCCTTGGCGAGGTAGCTGTTGAATCTATGAAGCACGGGATATCATATGGGATCAAGAAGCTCGTAGATGGATTTATGGAGTTCTTCGACACAATAATAATATTAATAGGTAATACAATAAGCTATCTCAGGATCATGGGGATAGCGCTAGCACATATAGCAATAATAATCGCCTTCTACCAGCCTGTGAAGAGCATGATAGATGCTGGTGGCATCATATCCCTACCAGCCTGGATACTATATGCTGTAGGAAACTTACTAGATATAGGGCTGGAATCAATAGTAGCATTCGCCCACACACTCAGGCTACATCTCTATGAAATGTTCGGAAAATTCTATATGGGAGTAGGAAAGCCCTACGAACCCCTTAAACCACCAATGATAAAGGTGGAGATAAAGAAATAGGAGGGGCGGCGCGGATCCAAAGCCCCGCATCCTTGACCGCTAGACGACCCGGCTCCAATATATAGAAATATAGAGGAACCTTAAAACTTTAGAGGAAGGGATCCTCCTATAGTTACTAGCTCATCTCCATATAATACTTTACAACTAAAAGCCCCGCCCCTTTAAGGCAGAGAGGGGGTCAGTAACAAACCGAATATATTTATAATTATAATAATGTGTTTATGTATTTGGGGGATTAAGGTATATAGGCTGTCTTGACTTGTGTATCTATGAGACATAATAGTGAGGTATAGTGGAATGCCAGCAGATCCTAGATTCATTGTTGATACCATGTTGGGTAACCTAGCTAGGTGGCTTAGAATCCTGGGCTATGATGCAATATATAGCCCTACCATGGAGGATTGGGCTATATTGAGAATAGCTGAGAGAGATAAAAGGATAATTGTGACTAGGGATGTTGGGCTATATAGAAGGGCAATTAAAAAGGGTTTGGAAGCGGTATTGATAGACTCGATAAAAGTAGATGAGATGTTGAGAACGCTTGTTAAAAAATATGGTCTGAGAACTAGTTTTGATGAGAATGATACGAGATGTCCTAAATGCAATAATGTGCTTAGAAAAACCACATCGCTAATTGAGATTAGCAGTAAGGTTGATAAGGAGGTAGCACTCTCCTACAAGGTGTTCTGGATATGCAGCTCATGCGGTAAGGTTTATTGGAAGGGCAGGCATTGGAGAACCATAGAAGAAATATTATCGAGTATCTAATCTCCTCCCCATCCTAAGAATGGATCCTCATTTATAAGGGTAGATTGGAAGAGCGACCGCTAAATAGGAGATCTTCATATCTACTTCTTCGTTACCTGTGTGGCAGGCGTCTTACCAACTTCCGTAAACGGGATATAAGCGCCTCCTGCCCATGTATGGCCACATTTTGGGCATCTCCATATACCAACAGCTATTCTCTCCAAAACCGATTTCTTCCTACATCTTGGGCATTCATATTCCTGATATCTCTTCTCCATAACCTCTTTCCACCGCTTTCTAAGGCTAGAGCCATATCTAGCGCCAAACCTCCCAGCTATCCCAACAACCTTCTTCCTAGGCATTTGTGACCAATGCCTATATAGTTACAACCCTTATAGGCTTACAACTAGAAGCCTTGCTCCTCTAAGGTGAGAAGGAGGTCAGATCTATCCTTCTCCTTCTTCTAGAATGATCTTCTGTTCTTTAGAACACCTTCTAGCTCCTTTAACCTGCTTCACAATTATATTTATAGGGTAAAAGGGATCGTAGCTTTGTTGCTTCTCTAATTTTTATATGTTGAGAACTGAATATGGATTAGGAAATATATTGAGGGTGGGTATTGCATATAGCATTGGGGATCCTGCTGGGAGGGGTATAGCGAGGAGGATCATAGATAGGCGGAGGCTTATATGTGGAAAGTCTCTTGATCCTAGGGCTGATGATGTGTGCGAGGATCAGTATATTAGGTTGGTGGGCTTTTTAGATGATGTTATATATCTAGAATATCTAGATGATTTCTTCCATCAATATGATGCTGTGATTGTTTTATCAAGGCATAGAGCCTCTTCTGGGATACCGAGTCTGACTGTACATTATACAGGCAACCCCAGCTCTGAAGCCCTGTATGGGGGGAAGCCTAGGAAGCTTGCTATAAGCATGCCTAGCCTAGGCTCATCCCTTCTCTATACCATATACAGAGAAGCTAGATCCTCGGGGCTTGGATCTCTATTCAGCATTACATATGAGGCAACGCATCACGGACCTACAGAGAATAGACTCCCCATAGTATTTGTTGAAATAGGGTCTTCTGAGAAAGAGTGGATCCTCGGTGAGGCCCATGAGGCTTGGGCTAGAGCTATAGATGAGGCGATAGCATCTAGGATAGAGTGTTCATCAATAGGAATTGGGGTTGGGGGTAATCACTACCCCAGTAGATTCACAGGGTTAACAATAGAAAGGAGAATTTGTCTCGGTCATATAATACCTAGATATATATTGAAGGGGCTTAGCTATGAGGAAGTGATCGATATAGTTGGGCAGGCTATTAAAGCATCTAGCGAGAAGATCGAGACTGTATATATTGAGGAGAAGGCGGCTCAAGCAAATAAGCTAAAGGCTATAGAGAAGATAGCATCTGAGTTCTCCCTCAAAATAGAATATCTATAGCATCTCGGATGGCGCCCATGATAAAGATATATTTCTTAGGAACAGGTGCAGGTGCGCCAACCCCTAGTAGATGGGCATCATCGATACTAATCAGCGTTGGATCATCAAACTATCTCTTTGACTGCGGAGAGGGATGTCAGCTAAGGCTCTCAAGCCTAGGTATATCTCCGCTCAAAATCACATCGATCTTCATCACACACGAGCATGGAGACCATGTTCTCGGGGTTCCACCACTTATTGAGAGCATGTCCCATCATGGGAGGAAATCCCCTCTATATATTGTAACCCCCAACACTATTGCCAATATGATAGAGGGGGTGGTTAGAACAACGAGCAGGGGTATAGGTTTTGAAATAATCTATAGAAGCCCCGAAGAGGGGTATGAGGATAGCAATGTGGGTGTGAAGGGCTTTAGAACATGTCACTCTAGCGAGAGCTGGGGTTATAGGGTGGAGGTGAAGAAAAGGAAGCTGGTAATATGTTATTCAGGCGATACAAGCCCCTGTGAATCCCTTGCTAGGGAGTGTTATAGTGCATATATACTGATCCATGAGGCTACATTTACGTTGGAAAATGCTGCAGATGCGAAGGAATCGATGCATTCAACGGCGTATGATGCAGCTAAACTGGCACAGGCTATTAACGCGAGATATCTATATCTAACACATATAAGCTCGAGATATAAGGATCAACGTGTTGTCCTTGAAGAGGCACAATCAATCTTTAGAAATGTTAGAATAGCTGAAGATCTAATGGTTACATATATAATATAAAACTATTTCTATATATATAATGTGTTTACTATTAATAATCTAAACCAATATTAATAATCATGCTTATATATCCCTTAAAGCTATATGATAGGGTGATATTAGGTGGAGACCCTTGAAAGGGTGAGAATCACTGTTAGGGTAAATGGCAAGCTATATACCCATGAGGTGGAGCCCAGGCTCCTACTGGTTCACTATATAAGGGACTATCTAGG
Source organism: Sulfolobales archaeon (assembly GCA_038897115.1). Classification (NCBI taxonomy): domain Archaea; kingdom Thermoproteati; phylum Thermoproteota; class Thermoprotei; order Sulfolobales; species Sulfolobales archaeon. The sequence continues at coordinate 12,528 of JAWAXC010000038.1, forward strand.
GCTCACAGGAACCCATATAGGGTGTGATACATCTAACTGTGGTGCGTGTACCGTTATACTAAATGGGAGGGCTGTTAAGTCATGCACATTATATGCCTTTATGGCTGATGGTGGAGAGATCCTAACTATAGAGGGGCTTGAGAAGGATGGCAAGCTCCACCCGATTCAAGAGGCTTTCTGGGAGAACCATGCCCTGCAATGCGGATTCTGCACCCCTGGTATGATAATGACCCTCTATGACTTCCTCCAGCGGAATCCAAAGCCTAATGAGGAGGAGGTTAGAAGGGCTATTGAGGGTAATCTATGCAGGTGCACTGGATATCAGAACATTGTTAAAGCTGCTCTCTGGGCTGCTGAGAGAATGCGCGGTGGGGGTGGGGGTAGGTGAGCATAATATATAAAGCTAGGCCAACACAGCATCTAGGCAAGCCTGTGAAGAGGAAGGAGGATCCTAAACTAATTACGGGTAGAGGCCTCTATGTTGATGATATAAAGCTTCCAGGCATGTTATATGCGGCTTTCCTTAGATCCCCATATGCACATGCAAAGATCAAGAGTATAGATGTTTCTAAAGCACTGAGAATCCCTGGAGTGGTTGCAGCATACACAGGCAAGGATTTCAGGGGCAAGATAGGGCCGATACCAACTGGGTGGCTACTAACCGGCGCAGATCTCAAGGTTCCGGAGTGGCCAGCAGTAGCATATGATAAGGTTAGATTTGCTGGGGAGATAGTTGCTGTAGTTGTTGCAAGCGATCCATATAGGGCTAGAGATGCTCTAGACGCTATAGAGGTTGACTATGAACCCCTACAAGCTGTTGTGAATGTAGAAGACGCTATAAAGCCAGGGGCTCCACAGCTGCATGAGGGTGTGCCCAACAATATAGCGTTTAGATGGAGACTCAAGGGTGGAGAGGATTTTGAGGATATAAGTAAGAAAGCCGATAAGGTGATCAAGCAGAGGATGGTTAACCAGAGGCTAATACCATCGGCTATGGAGCCTAGAGGGGCTGTAGCTGAATATAATAGATATACGGGGGAGCTAACCCTATGGGTTACCTCGCAGAACCCCCATGTTCATAGGCTGCTCCTCTCAGGAATTCTGGGGATACCCGAGAATAAGTTGAGGGTAATAGCACCAGATGTTGGTGGGGGGTTTGGAAGTAAGATACCTGTATATCCATTGGAGGCGATTGTAGCTAGATTAGCAATGGATCTTGGAAGACCTGTTAAGTATGTTGAGACTAGGAGGGAGAACTTCCTAGGAACAATACATGGTAGGGATCATGTGGAGTATGTGGAGGCAGCTATTAAAAATGACGGCACAGTCCTCGGGCTAAGGGTTAGAACCCTAGCCAATATGGGGGCATATCTAAGCACAGCAGCCCCAGGCGTCCCAACGATTCTCTTTGGAACTATGCTCTCAGGCCCATATAAGATAAGATCTGTCGATGTAGAGGTTACCGGGGTGTTTACAAATACCACGCCTGTTGATGCATATAGAGGTGCTGGGAGGCCCGAGGCAACATATATATTAGAGAGGGTCATGGATCTTGTTGCTAGAGAGCTTAACATGGATCCAGCTGATGTTAGGAGGAAGAACCTAATCCCAGAGGCGCCTTATACAGTGGTTACAGGCCTCACATACGATAGTGGAAAATATCTAGAGGTATTTGAAAGGGCTCTCAAGATAGCTGATTATGAGGGGTGGAGGAAGAGACAGATCGAGGCGAGGAAAGAGGGTAGGCTGATAGGGATTGGGATTGCAAGCTATATAGAGGTATGTGGGCTAGCCCCCTCAAGAATAGCTAGAGCCACAGGCTTTGGTCTAGGCCTGTGGGAGAGCGCTATAGTTAGGGTGCATCCAAGCGGTAAGGTCACAGTATATACTGGGACAAGCCCACATGGACAGGGAGAGGATGTTGCATTTGCACAGATTGTGGCAGAAGAGCTAGGGGTCTCCACAGAAGATGTCGAGGTGATCCATGGCGACACCGCTCTTGTACAGTTTGGTATGGGGACATATGGGAGTAGAACTACACCTGTTGGTGGTGGGGCAATAGCCCTCGCAGCTAGAAGGGTTAGGGAGAAGGCTAGGAAGATAGCTGCTGCCCTATTAGAAGCTAGGGAGGAAGATGTGGTGTTCGAGGCAGGTAGATTCTATGTAAAAGGAGCTCCGGAGAAGGCTGTAACGATCCAGCAGGTTGCGTTAGCAGCATATACAGCCGAGAAGCTACCACCAGGGGTTGAACCGGGGTTGGAGGCCACAGTTTTCTATGATCCTGAGAACTTCACATTCCCATATGGAACCCACGTATGTGTCGTTGAGATCGATAGGGAGACGGGTGGTGTAAAGATCCTAAGATATGTTGCTGTAGACGATGCAGGGATCATAGTTAATCCAATGCTTGCAGAGGGACAGGTTATAGGGGGTGCTCTCCAGGGAATAGCCCAGGCTCTATATGAGGAGGCTATATATGATAGCTCCGGCAATCTCCTGACAGCGGGCTTTAATGATTATATGATACCAACCGCTAGGGAGGCCCCCAAGATCGAGTCTTACTTCTATGAAACACCATCACCCCATAACCCGCTAGGTGTTAAAGGGATTGGCGAGACAAGCACTATCGCCTCAACACCTGCTGTGGTTAATGCCGTTCTAGATGCTCTAGCCCACCTAGGTGTGAGGCATATAGATATGCCCCTACTTCCGAGTAAAATATATAAGGTATTGAAAGAAAAGGAGGTGGGGTAATTATGTATCCACCTAGGTTCTCACTAATAGTTCCCTCAACCCTTGAAGAAGCTCTAGAGGCTCTAAGTAGATATGGCGATGAGGCTAAGATCCTGGCTGGTGGGCATAGCCTTATACCGCTTATGAAGCTTAGGCTTGCATCACCTAAATATCTAATCTATATAGGGAAGATCCCAGGGTTATCCTATATCAAAGAGGAGGCGGGGAAGATCCATATTGGGTGTATGACCACCCACGCTATGATAGAATCTTCAGATCTTCTTAGAAGGAAGAACCCACTACTATCAGAGACAGCCTCCAAGATAGGGGATCTTCAGGTGAGAAATATGGGTACTATAGGGGGGAGCCTAGCCCATGCCGATCCTGCTGCGGACTATCCAGCAGCAGTCACAGCCTTAGAGGCTGAGATTGTAGCGAGAAGTGTAAAGGGGGAGAGAGTAATCAAGGCTCAGGAATTCTTTAAGGGACCCTTTAGCACAGCGCTTAGAAGCGATGAGCTATTGGTGGAAATACGTGTTCCATCTATGGAGGGGTATTTCGGTGCTGCATATGAGAAGCTAGTGTTTAGAGCAACAGATTTTGCTATAGTTGGTGTTGCAGCTCTGCTGGAGCTGGATAAGGGAGGGACTATAAAGAATGTGAGGGTAGCGTTAACAGGTGTTGGGAGCACACCTGTGAGGGCTAAGTCTGTTGAGGAGGAGCTTATTGGTAAGCAGGCAAGCAGGGATCTCATTATAAAGGCCTCTGCAAGGGCGTCTGAGGGGCTTAATCCGCCAAGCGATATAAGAGCCTCCTCTGAATATAGGAAGGCTATGGCAGCGGTTATGACTAGGAGGGCCCTTCTAAGGGCTTTAGAAAGGGCTCAAGAGAAGATGGGATCTAAGGGATAGCTTATATATAGTTTAACATATTTTTCATCTAGGAATGGTAAACGTGGAAATAGATCTGAATAGCCTCTCTGTCGAAGGAATACTTAAGCTTCTTGAGAGCGTTGGCTATATAGCTGATAGGAGGATCGCAACCGCTGTTTATCTAGCAATAAAGCTCGAGAAACCCCTATTAGTGGAGGGGGAACCTGGATGTGGAAAGACAGAGCTTGCAAAGGCATTAGCAGAGGCTCTGGGAACCGAGCTTATAAGGCTTCAATGCTATGAGGGGCTTGATGCATCCAAGGCTCTATATGAGTGGGATTATCCACGACAGCTTATAGCGATAAGGCTTCTAGAGAGCTCCTCATCTCCTGAGGAGATCGAGAGGGAGATATATAGTGAGAAGTATCTGCTTAAAAGACCCCTTCTAAAGGCTGCTATGAGCAACTCTCCAAAACCCTCGGTTCTTCTCATAGACGAGGTTGACAGGGCGGATGAAGAGTTCGAGGCGCTATTGCTGGAATTCCTCTCTGAGTTCCAGATAACAATTCCGGAGATAGGGAGTATAAAGGCTTCTAAGAAGCCAATAGTGATCCTCACATCGAATAGAACTAGAGAGGTTGGGGACGGCCTTAGGAGGAGATGCCTCTACCTATATCTATCCTATCCCGATAGAGATAGGGAGCTCGAGATAGTTAGGAGAAAAGTCCCCAATATATCTGAAAAACTTGCTAACCAGGTTGTTGATGCTATAAGGGTTATCAGATCTATAGATGGTATAGCTAAAAAGCCCGGCATATCTGAAACGATCGAGTGGGCTAGGGCACTTAAGGAGCTAGGCTATGAAGAGCTTACAGAGGAAGCTATAAGGAACACCATATCTGTTGTTCTAAAGCTACCAGAAGATATTGAGAGGGTGGATCCAAGCTATATAATCTCTAAGATCGGGGATCAGACCTTTGAGAGAAATAACATTGGAAAACCTAGTTGACTTCATAAGGATCTTAAGGGAGAATGGATTTAGAATAGGCATCTCAGAAGATATAGATGCATATGCTGCGATAAATAAACTTGGAATCTCAGGTGATATTCGTAATGAATATCAGAGAATAGGGGTTTTTAGAGAAGCACTTAGAATAACCCTGGTTAAGGATCCAGGCCTCTATGAGCTATTCGACAAGCTATTCGACATGTACTGGCTAATGGATCTCGATGTGAGACAACAGACAGAGAAGAAGATCGAGGTAAGGGTTATAATGGAGGGCGAGACACCTGATCCTATAAAAAGGTTTCTCTCAATATATAGTCCACTAGAGATAAGGGGGAGAAGCCCTAAAGATGTTATGCTAGATCCTAGTGTGAGGAATTCGATTAGAAGAATCCTTAGAATAATAGGAAAGAAGATCTCCACAAGACCTGGCATTAGAAGAACTATATCTCCAAAGGGTGAAATCAGCTTCCCCCTAAGCTATAGGGAGGCTATATCAACACTTGGAGATATTGTAAAGCTGAAGAAGACTAGGAGGAAGATGAGTAGAACACATTATGTCTTTTTAATAGATGTTAGCGGATCTATGGAGGATACATGGGAAAACATAGCAAAGCTCTTAAGAGCGATTAAAGGTTTATCCCCAAGTAGCTATGAGGTGTTCCTATTCAGCACAGATCTTGTGAGGGCTACAGACGCTGTGCAGATGGGAGAGAGGGTTGTAAGGGATCTTCTGGTGAGAAGTGGTATATGGGGGAGTGGTACCAGGATAGGAGAGTCTTTATATAAGTTAATAAACCTTTATAAGGGCTATCTACGGAGTGAAAGCTTGGTGCTAATTATAAGCGATGGATGGGATCTAGGGGATCTAGAGCTTCTGGAGAAAAGCCTGGTTATGTTGAAGAAAATGGTTAGCAAAATACTATGGCTTTCACCATATGCTGGTAAGAAAGGATTTGCCCCAGAAACTATGTGTTTAAGAATTGCATCGAAATACGTTGATGCTATACTACCGACTGAGCTCCTATACAATATAGTAACTCTAAGGAGGTATCTTAAGAAGCTATCCACGATATGACCCCTCCACAGCCATTAAGGGCGGGGTTTTCGCTGGGGTCTCGGGCGTTGCCCCCTCATTGCGGGAAGCTACTCAACAAAAAATGAATTAGAAGCTTAAAACCTAAACCTGCCTTAAAATGCGAGGTTTGTCAGCTGTTTTATCATAAGCACACCCCACATACTATTTATTAACTCTTGTTACCTTATTAATATTGGGTGTTACTGGGTGGAAACGTCTATTAGAAAGGTTATAAGGATAGGGGAGAAGAGTTATGGCCTTACATTGCCGAAGGAATGGCTAGATAGATTAGGGATAAAGATTGGGTCTTCTGTTGAGACGATTATAGCAGGGAATCATATAACGATAAGACCGATTACTGGCGAGACCATCGATAGATCTATTTCTCTTGAGGAGGGTGATGAGAACATGCTTTCAAAGCTCATCATAGCTTCCTACATAGAGGGAAAGGATCTAATAATAATGAGGGGGGATAAAAATGCTATTAGAAAAGCCTTTAATATTGTTAAAGGTAAGCTGCCAGGAATGATCTTTGTGGAGAAAGGGGACTCACCTGAAATTAGAATTACTGCTGATGAGAGAACGATAAATATACAAGAGGTGATAAAGACTATGAAGAGTACTGCACAGGTAATGTTTGAGCTCATGATGAAATACCTCGATGATAATGATCAAGAGCATCTGAAGGAGATCCTCATTATGGATGATGAACTAGACTCTCTACACTTCATAGGGCTTAGAAGTGTGAAGAGGATGTCAGCAAAAATGCCAGAAGAAGCTATAGATCTTGCTATAGCTCTAAAGGCTTTAGAACATATAGGAGACGCCCTTGACAGGGCTTCCACATATCTTCTGAGAGCCAAGCTTTCTGAGAGATGTAGCGCAGCACTTAAAGAAGCATTAAAGATAGCATATAGATATTTCCAAACATCCTTCGACGCCCTTATATCGAATAACTATAGATCTTCTCTTGAAGCCCTTAATGAGAGGCAGAACAATGTAGATGCTGTATTAGATATATCCAGAAAGAGCGCTTGCTTCGAGGAATTATCGGCTGTGATACACGAGATACTAGTTATAATAGCTTCATCGGCAGAGGCTTCAGAGATCTCGATTAGCAAATACATCAGAGAAAAGGGAGAGGCTACCAGCTTACCCCTAAAGAGATAGCTTCTCCTTAAATGATTCTAGAGCAAGCATACCGGTTCTATATTTAAGATTTATGAGCCTTGCTACAGGTGGTTGAAGTTGCTCAGAGTAGTCTGTTTTTCTCAATGATATTTATCGCAGAGATCCTCGATCCTATTATTTCTATAACCTCTCTTCGAAGCTCAGGATCCTTCTCAAAAACCCCTCTAGCAGCTCTTGTAACCATTTTTAGAGGCTCTTTAACCCCCCTGTGTAGGGCGCAGAGGTGGAGGGCTTCTATTATCACCATGACTCCTTTAGCATCTAGATAGCTTGCTATGAAGTCGGCTATCTGATTGGTAAGTCTTTCTTGAACCTGTAGCCTTCTTGAGAATGCATCAACTATTCTAGCGAATTTTGAGAAACCAAGGACTTTATTTCCTGGGATATATGCTATTGATGCTGTACCTATTATTGGTAGCAAGTGATGCTCACACATGCTTCTTACAGGTATATCATATACTATCACAACATTATTCCATATTTCCAAGGACTCCTCCCCATTATCCCCCTCATAGTTAAAGGTCTTTACATACTCCTCTGGACTTACGGAATATCCTCTGGCTAGCTCGTCAAGCCACATTCTAGCCACTCTTGCTGGGGTATCTCTAAGCCCTTCCCTCTCGGGATCTTCTCCTATTAGCTCAAGGAATCTCCTTATTATCGCACTTAATTCCTTATATAGCTTCTCTCTATCCTCTTGATCACCATGCGAATCAATATCCCTCTTAGCTCCCATTTTAGAGTCGCCTTTGAATATATACCTCATATATTGAGACCGTGTGAATGCTTAAAAGATTTAGTGCATAGCATTTCTTGGTTATAAGCTATGCCTCTATACCAGGGGAACGATCTTAGGAAGATCACTGGGGGGAAGAAGAGGAGAAGTAGAAAGCCGAGGAAAAGGGAGATAGGTAGTTTCCCAACAAACACAACGCTTAGCAATGAGGAGGAGAGGGTT
>JAWAXC010000039.1 GCA_038897115.1 Sulfolobales archaeon
CTTCGCTCTCCACGGTTCTTAATACAGAACCTATATATGGTGAGGGAATCCCCGCTATTGTTGATGCTACATATAGTGAGGAGTAGATCTTTCCGATATGCTCTCCATATACGAGCTCATGAATGATTAGATTATAAGACGGTATCCAAGACGCTATGGATGCTCCAAGCATTATAAATGAGATATATGGTGCTAAGCTCTGTGGACGCGGATCTAATGAGAGTATAAGAGCCGAGAGTGCCGTTAGAAGCTCTGATATAGCTAGCACTGCCACAGGGTTCCTCTCAGAGGCTAGGCCGAAGAGGTATGATGTTAGAAACCAAGATATATTCTGGATCGTATATAGGATCGCTACATCCCCATCTTCAAACCCCTTCTCAGCTAGGAAGGTTGGTGCAAGCGGGGACCATAGATAGAACGAGAATCGATCTAGACAACCGTAGATCACTATAAACCATATCGATCTCAGATCCCTCGCCACAAGGACAAGATCCCTTACCGAGATAGAAACCTCTCTCCTCACACCCCTACCTTGGGATGGTATATAGAGGACTACTAGTGAGGAGCTTAGCAAAAGGATAAATAAAATTATAAATAGTGCTTGATAGCCGAGGATCTCTCTAAACATATACCCGGCTATAGGACCTATAACCATTGCTATTGAGGAAGACATCATTATATATCCAAACCATCTACCGAGCTCGTGTCCAGCAAGATCCATAACGAGTATGTTTCTAGCAACAATAACAAGGGAAAAATATATGTTATATAATATAATGCTTATAGGAAAACCCATCCACGGAGGTAAAACTACAATCGAGATAGGTGATAAAGCCCCTATAAAATAAGCTATGAAGGTAAAAAGCCTCCTGCCAAGAATATCAGAGAGGAAACCTGTAAATAATATGAATATTATAGATATGGTGTAAGAATAGACTTCGTAAACAGACTGGCTCCCATATCCAAACCCAACAGAAACCCCATAAAATCTAATTTGATAATTATATATAGATGAGGAGAAGCTGGAGAGCGCTCCAGCAATAGCTAGTACCAAGATCCCTCTAACCCTCAGATCCAAGGAATCAACACCTCAACTAAAGCGCCCCAACCATCGCTACTATATCTCTACATCCAAGGATACTTTTAGAGATTCCGCTTTAAAAGCAAACACATCTCAAAGGCTAGAAGAGGAGAGAATTTGAAACCAAGAGCTGTTAACAATAAATTTTCATTTTTATACTGTAAAATATTTAAAAGATATAGAATAAGTTCTACATAGCTTTCCAGGATTATAAGATATCTATCGTGAGAAATATTAGAAATGCTTGCATAGCTAGTTACTCGATATAGATATATAGGAAGTCATATGACCTGTGGAAAGTTGTGTATATATTCTTTACAAACTGAAAGCCTCGTCCTTCAGGGCGGGGATGTTGTTAATGCTTATAAGCTTTGATGTTAGCACTAGGTTAGATGATGAGGCGGTCAAGCATTGCAACCAGGCCCCCGGATGATCATAGATGGGGGCTAACAGCCATATCCCCGAGTCCCCGGGAGGGGATAGGGGTAATGGGCCGGAGACCCGGCCCAGGGCTAAACCCACGAGAACCTGGGATGATCTACTATAGAATTGAAAGGGGAGGAGGTCAGTAACAGACATAGGTAGCTTAGAACATCTTTCCCAAGCGCCTATCGCTTCTGATGGTCTCTATATGTGTTTCTAAGTATATAGAACATCTGAAGAGCTGTTCACCCGAGGGTTGTTACTTCTACGCTCAGGTTCCCATAGTCTCCCTACGCTATCATTCTCAGACCCTTTTAATCCCTATTAGCTATGATATCAAGGGGCTCGCGGGGGAGGGGTATAGGGGTTCTGGTAAGTATTGTGGTGCCTACGTATAACGAGGCTGAGAATGTTGGGGAGCTTCTAGAGAGGATTAGGAGGGCTATGGGTGGGAGGGGTTTTAGCTATGAGGTTGTTATTGTTGATGACTCATCCTCCGACGGCACTGCGGAGGTTGCTAGGGATACAGCTTCTAGGCTTGGGATCCCGCTGAAGCTTATTATAAGGAGTTCCAGGGGTCTAGCGGGTGCTGTTATGAGGGGTTTTAGGGAGGCTTCGGGGGAGTATATATTGGTTATGGATGCCGATCTCCAGCACCCGCCCGAGGTCGCTGCTGAGATGGTTGAGAGGGCATTGAGAGAGGGTCTAGATATAGTGATAGCATCTAGATACGTAGAGGGTGGGGGTGTTGAGGGGTGGAGCATCTATAGAAGAATAGTCTCCAGGCTTGCAAGCATAGTAGCAAGGATCCTAATACCACAGGCTAGAAGGGTGAGAGACCCCCTCTCAGGCTTCTTCCTAATCAGGAGATCTGTTATAGAGGCTATGGAGAAAAGCGGTGTCGAGAGGCATGGGAGAAGCTTCAAAATACTCCTAGAGATCCTTGTGAGGGGGAGGTATGAGAGGATAGCGGAGCACCCATATATATTCAAGCCGAGGGTGAGGGGTAGGAGCAAGCTAGGGCTAAGAGAGAGCTTAGAATTCATAAAACAGGTGATAGAGCTTAGCGACTATAGAATATTGAAGTTCATGTTGGTAGGCTCTACAGGTGTTATTGTTAATAACCTAGTATTATATGCTTTAACAAGCCATATGAACGTACCAGTATATATAGCATCACCCATAGCAATAGAGACGGCAACCGTGAATAACTTTATACTAAACGATAGATGGACATTCAAGAGATTCAGACAAATGGGGAGAGCCTATATAAGGCTAGCTAAATACCATATAGCGGTGGGGCTCGGCAATCTAGTCAACTATGTAGTGGTATTAGCGCTCCACCAGATCCTAGGGATCATACCAGCAAATATCCTAGGCATAGGCCTGGGATTTATAACAAACTATCTAGTAAGCTCGGAATTTGTATGGGAAATTGCGAAGAGCTATAAAGGATCAAGGCTTCTCCGTAGAGGTAGAGATCTGTATAAGGTTACACAATATAACATATCTAGATCAAATATGAAGAATTAGATCTTAAAGAGGGCCCAGGATCTCTGGGGAGAGACCCTGGGCGGCCTTCCTGGCCCGCATACTGGGCCGGGCTATACTACCGCGGCGCCCAATAATATTATATTATATTTACCCTTATAAGTGTTTCGAACCCTAGGCTTTAGAAACATCGACTCTATAGCCTCAGCTGAAACCCTCGCTCTCTAGGGTAGAAGAGGAGAGCCATGCTTCCACTAGGATGGGGGAGAGGCCTGCGAGGCTTCGGCTCTGGCTGTTCTTGATTTTAGATAGCTCTCAACATATTCCAGGGTTTTTGAAAGATATATCTTATATGCCTGTTTCGCCAGCTCCATAGCTCTTCTCAAATGCTCGTATTTGAATGCGCCCATACCGCTCTTCTGGATCCCAGTTATTACACCATCATCCGAAAACGCTATCGTTATAAGGGCGTCTGCAACTGTTTCCTCCTCTAACGAGGGGTCTGCCACAAGGTAATCCCCGATCTTCGCTACTGTTGTTGTGAGAACCTTTTTTCTAATTGGTAGGGGCTCTAAATTTGATCTATCCACTGTAATATCTCCCTTCTCCTGGCTAACCTGTACCTTAGGTATTTCTGCTGTCATGAGGGATGCTAGTGTAGCTATTGATGAGGCATCTATAAGATTCCCATCATGGTCTATAACATATATATCAACAAATATATTCCACACCTTTTTACCCGGGATTATCACTAGCTTCTCAAGATCTATAGCCCTTACATCTCTAAGAGATCTATCTATCACCCTCGCAAGCTCTATAGCCCTCTCATCCGGAGGCCCTGGCTCGAATGTCGGAGATGCTAGGGGGACGAACTCGGCGCTTACAATGAGGTTCCCCATGTTAGGGGTATCCTGGAATGGTGTGCCTATCTCCGCCTTAACACCGGCTATAACCTGTGTTAATCCAAGTCTAACATGGGCTGAGCCATTAGCATTTGGTATAACACCTAGGGCTATCTCGATGCTCCTAACATCCCCAGGGGATCTACCATCTATTCTAGCGGATCTAGAGAGTAGATTTAGAATCGCGTTTCTCTTGAGAGCGGGTATAACTGGGATATCCACAGGGGTTATAGACATGATCCCACCTACTCTATTGTTGACGAATATCTCTTCCTCAGAGCCTCCTTCTGAGCCTCATAAACGATCCTAGCACCCTTCATACCCAGCTCCACAGCCCTCCAGATCTCCTCTTCTGTTAACACACCGTTAAGCTGGATCAATGTTATCTGGCCCAGCCCAGGCATAACAGCCATTGGCATGTCAGCCTCTCCATACATGTCCTCCTCCTCATTTATATCTAGCACAAGCACTCCCTCCACCTTCCCCACAGCAATGCCAGCAACTAGATCTCTCATGGGAATACCGGCATCCGCTAGTGCTAGTGATGCAGCAGTTATACCAGCAGTTCTAGTCCCCCCATCAGCGTTTAAAACCTCTATAAAAATATCTATAGCTGTCCTCGGAAACGCCTCGGTTATTACAGCGGGTTCCAGGGCTTCTCTAATAACCTTTGAAAGCTCTATCTCCCTCCTGCTTGGAGCAGGATTCTTCCTCTCATGGGTGGAGAAGGGGGCCATGTGGTATCTACATCTAAGCACAGCCCTGTTAGGTAGGACTATACTCTTGATCCCGGGATCCCTTGGGCCATATACTGCTGCGAGCACCTTAGTAGCTCCATATTCAACCAAAGCTGATCCATTTGCGTTTTTGAGAACCCTCACCTCAAATCTAAGGGGCCTTATATCCTCTGGACCTCTACCATCTATCCTCCTCCCATTCTCTATAAGCCTCCTCCTAGCCTCAGCCTTCTCCCCTGACAAGGCCTCTCCTCACCTTCTCCACTACTAGATACTCCCTTATCTTCTCAGTTAAACCCTGTATATATGGGGCGTTCTCTATAACCTTTATCGCGTTTATAGCTATGGCCTCGTGATCCCCCGAGGGACACCCCCTTATAAGTACCCTCCCATTTGCTGCAGGCACTATCTGGCACTGGGTCTCCTTAATCAGTATATCTAACATGCTTCTCTTCCTACCAATAATTCTTGGAACCCTTGTTGGGACAACCTCTATTATAATGCCATCAACCACCCTCCCTAGATCCTTCCCCTTAAGGCTTAGAAGAGGATCTCTGGTGATATCGAACCTCTCTATCTTAGCCAAATATATATCGCCTGGAGATACATAGTTTATAAGGGGATCTTGGGCTGGGTTATACTGTTTACCAACGATCTCTGATGCTGGTAGGATCCCTTTGTAAGGAGCCCTTATATCTAGTATAGCGCTTGTTACCCCCACCTCCTCAACAACACCGATCACTATATCCTCCTCTCTAGGGTTGTAGAAGCCCTCAAGCGGGACAATCCTAATAGCATTCTCACCCCTCTCCTCCGCCACACCTATCACGCTTGAGTAGCATCTACCATCAACACAATATGCGTATGGATATCTCTCAACACTTACATTACCAGAGGCTATTAGATCTCCTGGAAGCACTATATCCCTGTGCTTAACATATATAGCTGAGCCCTGCTGTAGCGATGTGTTCGACAAGCTCTACTTCACCTCTAGAACCTCCACCTGCGCAGATCCATGTGTTAGTTTTGAGATCCTCTCAACAACCTCAGCCTGGAGACCAGCTGGTATTGCAAGCTCCACCTCAACACCCCCGTCGCTGAGCCAGCTACTCCTCCTAACCTCGCCCATCTTAACCACCTGGCTATGGGCTTTGCTCGCATATTCCCTCGGTATTCTTATCCTCAGCACAGCTATAGCCATTTTTATAGGAATGATCTTCGAAATAGCCTTTACAATCTCAACAGCCTGCTCCTCAACACCCTTATTAATATCTATAGAGACCCTCGCCTGCTCCATAGCAGCCTCTATCCTAGCCGGGGGCACGGGCTTCTTGGTCACAGGGTCTATCGAGTTCCTCGCTATATAGGTTATAATCATCCTCTTCTTAGCCTCTATCATCTTCCTCCTCTGCTCGGTTGTAAGCTGTATCTCACCCCTCATAAGGATCTCATGCATAGCCCTAGATATGTCTTGGGTTCCAAAGACCTTCTCTATATCAGCTGGGGATGCTTTCAGCCCCTTCCTAGCATCTTTATATATGAAATCCCCATATACAACCTCTGATAGAGGTATCTTCTTCCCCTCTCTATACTCAAGCACCTTATCTGGATCCGCTAGTATCTCAAATCTCTTTCCATCCTTCTCAAATCTAACTATTATATATTCATGGCTCAAGGGGAGACCCCTAGCTTCGAGAGATAACCCGCTATCTCATCCTCACTTAACTTTCTAAAGGTTTTATCGCTCTCAAGCACATAGCCTATCTCAACCCTCTCAGGTGTTAGAGGCTGCTCCGAGGATCCCTTGAGGGCTTTTAGACCAAGCAATATTAGATCCTCTAGGGAGAGATCCTTTCTATAGTTCTTCTCAAGATATTCATGCACAACCTGCTCACCAGAGCCGACAGCTACTGCGAAGTACTGGAAGTAGAGACCATTAGGCTCTGTCCTATAGACATGTATACCCTTTCTATCAGCACCAACAAATATTAGAGAGACTCCGAAGGGCCTAACACCACCTTGTTGTGTGAATATCTGCTTAAGATCCCCTATAGTCCTCACAAGAGTCTCGAGATCTATTGGCTCGTCATAGAGGAATCTATGGTTAGCAGCAACCCTCCTAGCATAGTCAATCAAAACCCTGCCATCGGCTCCGAGCCCTGCAAACGAGGCCCCAACATGGGTATCTACAATGAATATCTTCTCAAGAGCCCTGAGATCCATTAGGCTGAACTGCTGCCTCTTCTCAGATATCAGAACACCTGCATCCTTACCCCTCAACCCAATAACAGTCCAGCCCTGCCTAACAGCTACAGATGCATATTCAACCTGGTATAGCTTACCATCTGGCGAGAATATAGTTATAGCCCTATCATATCCCATCCCAGCAGGTCCAAACGCCACTTCCTACACCAACCAGTATAACGTTTCAAGCCATATATCTTAACATGACAATAACGTGCTATAGCTAGCCAAGACGCTAAGAAAACTTATTTGAGAATCGTTGGATCTGCATCGTGAAATAGATCTAAACCCACTACATAGATCATATTTTTGCGTTCAATATAGCCCTTACCACACTACTGTTAATAGCTATTCCGTTCAGCACACGTCATACCTAGTAGATCTCCACTCTATATATTTTCAGCATCTCTCCTAATAAACACCACATCTTATCATCATACCTTTTCGTACACCTCCGTGATCATATGCTCAATCTTTGTTATTATAGATTCCCAACAATATTTTAGCGCTTTCCTCCTAATTTCTTGTTTAAGCGTTAAGTTTACCTTGAATATATATTTATAAATATTTTCAATGAAGCACTGTGTTGTTCTACAGAGAATTTTATATATCTCTAGTTCCCTTATATAGGGAAGATCTGATGCTATAACGACTAGCCCTGAGACAGCAGCTTCAAGTATTGATAATGGCATAATCTCATAGAGAGAGGGCAAGATAAATATAGAAGATTTTGACAATATTTCTACCTTTGTATTTTCATCTACAAAGCCCATATATATTAGGTTCTTTAGACGTTTTGAGGCCCTTATAACAAGATCTTTTAGAGGACCCTCACCTATTATTATAAATTCTATATCTTTAGCCTTTGCTGCTATGCTTACTAATATATGGATACCCTTTTGAGGTGTTAATCTGCCTATAAAAACTACTCTGGGCTTTTCTACTTCGCCTACCTTATATTTATTGCAGTCAACTCCATTAGGTATCACGTACACCTTACTGAACCCCATATTGATGAAATCGATTGCTTGTCCCCGTGTCAATGCGTGCGCCACCTTTACTTTCCCACTCTTGGCGATAAGGGTAGTTAAGATCCGCTTCACATTGTAAAACTCTACACCTTTTACCATTGTGTGACCCCCTAGTATTGTCTTATCATCTGCTATAGGGAATACCCCAATATTGGCCAGATATTTTACATCCACCCTAGGATAGAACTCAGGCATATACGCCTTAAGAGGGCCTAACTTTAACACTCTATATGGAACTCTATAGTATTTAAATTCAGGGTATACTTTAGTCCTTTCTACATCTTTTGTAATAGGATTTTTAGGTGCAATGAAATACACATCATAACCTTTTCTAACAAGCCTATTTCCAACTTCTAAGCTCCATACCTCTGTACCGCCATATACCTCTAGGGGAGTCCCTGAAAATATCCCTATTTTCATCCTTAATTACATCCATATAATAGTATATTATATAATTAAATATTATTAGAAATTTGTTATCCGTTTCATCCTAGCTATTTCCAAGGGTCTTCAATGGAGAGTCTTCCAATCCTTTCAGAAGATCCTTGATGGTTCCTGTATCTCAGCTCTAGCTATATATATTATCACCTCCTTAATAGCTTTTAGTTCGATCGATCATAGCTTAACCTTTTCTGATAGATGTAGAATTTATCGTTAGCAACCATGGTGAAACTTCTGAAGAACGTAATATAAACACTCATAGAAGATTCACTAAATATAACTCCTATCTTAAAATATGTCTGTTTTTGGAATATCCTTGGATTGCTCTTCTTAATTATTATAAGGTTGCCTATGGTTATTTGCATGTTTCTCCTAATAATAATTAGGTGTTGAGGAATGGATCTCCAGCCTGATGATCCCCTTCCTACTCTAGAGGATACGACTTTCAATTGTAGATCTAAATATTTAGGAGAACAGTAGTTTTGCTGCAAATGCCTTTTACTTAGCTATTGCTCTTATCAATCCTATGAATAGTGGTGATGGTGATAGAGGTCTGCTCCTAAACTCTGGATGGGCCTGTGTTCCTATGAAGAATCTATGTCCCTTTAGCTCCATAAAGTCTGGGAATCCCTCATCGCTATATCCGCTAACTATGAATCCACTGGATTCTAGCTTATCAACATACTTCGGATTCACCTCATATCTATGTCTATGCCTCTCATATACCTCATCTGAGTTATATAGGCTATAGACTATTGTTCCCCTCACAAGCTTTGATCTTGTTAGCCCTAGCCTCATAGTCCCCCCAAGCCTTGTTATCTTCTTCTGACTCTCAAGAAGATCCACAACTGGATGCGGTGTTAAAGGATCTATCTCTGTTGAGTTAGCCCCCTCAAGACCTAGGACATTTCTAGCTATCTCCACAGCCATTAGCTGTAATCCGAAGCATATCCCGAGCGTTGGGAGGTTTTCTTCTCTTAGATATCTTAGCATTCTTATCTTACCCTCAGCCCCTCTCCTCCCAAAGCCTGGGAGGACTATGTATCCAGCGCTACTATCTATATAATCCTCTGGTCTAACCTTCCCACTCTCTATATCTGTAGCCTCAACCCACTCGATCTCAGGCTTAACCATGAACTCCGCAGATGCATGTTTAACAGCCTCTACAATGCTTATATAGCTATCCCTCACCTTTGTATACTTCCCAACCATATAGATCTTAACCTTTCTAGATGCTCTATCTAGCTTTTCAACAAAGGCCTCCCATGATGTGAGATCCGGCTCTCTATAGCTGAGACCAAGCCTCTCAGAGATCTTCCTTGTAAGCCCCTGGCTATGGAGGATCAGTGGGATTCTATATATATTATCAACATCAGGATCGCTGAATATCATATCCGGTGGGACATTTGTGAAGAGCGAGATCTTCCTCCTAGCCTCCTCAGATAGGGGTTTCTCACCCCTAGCAATTATTATATCAGGCTGAACCCCTATCCTCCTCAGCTCCTGGACGGAGTGTTGGAGAGGCTTTGTCTTAATCTCACCAACGCTCCTGAGAAACGGGACTAGAGCTACATGTATATAGAGGACATTGTTATAGCCCTCTTCAAGTCTAAGCTGCCTCATAGCCTCTATAAATGGGAGGCCCTCTATATCACCCACAGTACCTCCAATCTCTATCACAGCTATATCAGCACCCTGAGCCCTAGCAACATCCCTAACCCTGGACTTGATCTCATTAGTTATATGTGGTATTACCTGCACACACTCCCCGAGATAATCTCCCCTCCTCTCCTTCTCAATAACAGATAGATAGATCTGCCCAGTGGTTATATTATTAGCCCTTGAGAGGGACTTCCCCAAGAACCTCTCATAATGACCTATATCAAGATCTGTTTCAGCACCATCATCTGTAACGAAGACCTCGCCATGTGCATAGGGATTCATGGTTCCAGCATCTATATTGATATAAGGATCTATCTTAATCGCTGTAACATTATACCCAGATCTCGCGAGTAGATTAGCTATAGATGCAACAACAATACCCTTCCCCAGACTGCTAAGCACACCGCCTGTAACAACTATATACTTTACCAACACAAAACACATTATATATAGTATTAAGGAGGATAATAAAAGTGAACCCCGGAGGATCTGAGGATAGGAATAACTGACCCCTCTCTACTTATGATGAATTAGATCGAGGGGGTTCTTCAAATACTACTTCGAGGTAATTCCATACATAGATAACAACTTATCTATTAAAGCATGGCTTAGATGCTCTGAGAAGCTATACTGCATTGTGATTAGACTTAGCGTTAGAGGTATTATCTGAATTACTATGAATGCTATATTAAGTCTAGGATCTCTATAGCTTAGGGTTGATAGAGATATTCTGAGCAGAGCTCCACCCATATTTATATAGATCCCGCTCTTGGTAACCAGATCCCCGATTAAATGGGATATAGCTATTAATGCAGATGCATATATCGAGAGATATAGTGAAACACCATATATTGATCCGAGGAGTAGCCAGAGCATATAGCCTATAGACATGGATATCAATATACAGCTGAGAACCTCGTGGGTGTAGGGGCTTCTAACGACTCTACCGCTAGGGAGCCTCTTATGACCTATATCTATAGCTATATTGACTACTACAGATAATATGAATATATAGGAGAGCGCCCATATATCGGATCCGAATAATAGGTTAGCAAGGGATGCAAATCCAAAACCACCTATAATATGTGAATTTAGCTTCAAATGATCACCCTAATACTTTCGCCCAACTCCCCCTCTATGTTAGCTAGCAGCTATCATCAATTTATATACATAGCCGGGAACAACTTAAAAACCTTAAATTAACATATATTACCTATTGCCATTTTACTATCATAGCCCATAAGGTTCCAAAGGTTTTAGGTATTACAGCCTTAGCATTTATTTGAAAATAGTGAGATGATCAGGGCTAGCGATACCGCTAATGATTAGCTATAGCTATCTAACTAATATTAACACGATATTATTTTCATTGACATTTCCCTCTTATCTCTCTTCTTCCTTCTAACATGTTTAAACATGCTGATTCATAACTCCTATAGTTTAGTATCAAATTCTAGATCCTATATGTGGTAGGGAAGATATATCGAAAAAACTGGGAGAACATGGCAGGGATTACTTATATGAGCGGATTATTAAAACAAAACTTTTGATAGCCTCATACCTTTTGGAATGGGGAGGAGATTAGCTCTTTCTCCACAGCTTCGAGTGGATTTCCTTTAACCTCTCTCATTGACTTGCCGGTACCTCCCCTTCTAAGCATAATTATCTCTGCTAGAACGCTTATAGCTATCTCTTCAGGCGATATAGCCCCTATATCTATCCCGGCTGGTGTTCTGATCCTTCTGAGATCCTCTATTGAGAAGCCCTTTTTAATGAGGAGCCTTAGTATCTCTTGAGCCCTTCTAAAGCTCGAGACAAGCTCTATCAATCCTATATCTGTTTTTAAAAGCCTCTCCAAGATCTCCTCATCCACCCATGTCTTGCCCATAGTGGCTAGGACTGCTATTGTATGTCTATCGATTCTAATCCTCTCGAATCCTGATGGCGAGTTCAGTATAGCGTCTGCCTCGGGATATTTCTCTTTGGTGGCCATCATATCATATACTATTACCTTATATCCGAGGATCTTACCTATTCTCGCGATAGCCCTGGTAACTTCGTTATCACCTACCAGGATTAGCTGGGGCTTTGGATATACAGGCTCTATATAGATATCAACCTCACCCCCACATGGTGTGCCAACCTCTATTACATCCTCACCTATCTTCCTAAGCTCCTCACCCCTCATAACAAGCCTAACTATCTTGGGAGTACCCTTTTCAAGAGCCTCTAGAGCAGCTGTTAAAACCGCGTTCTCACTACACCAACCCCCTAGCCATCCTATGACCCTCCCATCAGGAAGCACTATCGCCTTCGCACCAACCTTAGCAGCGGAAGATCCCTGAGATCTGATAACCATTACAACAGCGAACTCCTTCTCTTGATCTATAAGCTGCTTAGCAGTAGAAACAAGCTCGTGCATCTCCTCCTCAAACCTGATTATGGGGAGCCTAACCTCAGGACTATCTCTAGACATGCTATCTCACTAAAGAAATATTGCGTTAAAGCCTAATAAAATATCGATTCTCAACACCTAGGGGCTAGGAAAAGGCGAGGGTTATAAAGTAGCGTTGTGGAGTATAAGCTACAATGCTATATAGCTCTTAGCTATATCTCCTATGGAGTAGAGGATAAATCTGATTAAGGTGATGGTGGTGAGAGCTAGGATATCGAGAGAAGATCTTGAGGAGGCTAGGAGGATTAGGAGGGAGATGGCTGACTGGGAATTCATAGAGAAGCAGGAGCCAAGGATAAGGGAGGCCCTGAAATACTATATAGAAACCGGAGATCTATATGTAGCTTCGAGAATAGCGGGTGTTAGTGTGGAGGAGTTCAACGAGATCAGGATAAGGGCGAGGATCCCTAATGTTGGCTAGCTCTAGAATAGCTATTGCCGATACATGCTTTATAATAGATTGGGCTAGATATAGAAATAGAGAGATTATCTTCAGCGTCTTTGATATAGTATTCATCCCTGAAGCTGTTCTAAGAGAGATCAGAAGTGGAGCTACAATATCCTGGGTAGCTAGAGGACTCGCCTCTGGGAAGCTATCTCTATATACAGAGTCTGAGGATGAGGTTGAAGAGGCTAGGGCACTTATAACTAGGTCTAGAAGGATCCCGCATATGATCCCAGTAGATCTCCCTGAAGCCCTATGCTTAGTTATTGGGAGGAGAAGAGGATATATAGTGTTAACCGAGAATAAAGGAGCTATTATGGCCACAGATATAATCGATGAATATAGAGGTGTGGCTGTGTGGAGAGCACTCGAGATACTACTCACAGCACAGCTGGAAGGTATTATAAGAATAGAGTGTAGTGATTCATCGAGAGTATTTAGGGAATATGAAGAGGATACACTACATATATTTCCTAGAAGGGATCTAATAGAGGCGGTGGGCAGGATTGAGCAAGAGATCTGTAGAAGGGGAGGAGCTAGAGCATAGGATTAGAAAGTGGGTTGAGTTTGAGGAGGAGGCTAGGAGGATTAGGAGGGAGATGGCTGACTGGGAATTCATAGAGAAGCAGGAGCCAAGGATAAGAGAGGCCCTAAAATATTATATAGAGAAGGGGGATATTAGAAGGGCTTCTATGCTAGCAGGGATAGATCTGGAGGAGTTTAGGGAGTTTCTAAGGAAAGCTAGAATACCTGTTATCGTTTAGTGGAAAGGCTCTAGCTCTTAAGCTCTTCTGGTTCTATACCACTCTATGTTTCTAAGAATCATAGCTGGTAGGGCTGCGGTTGATATTAAGATCCAGTATAGGGGGAGTAGGGCTACATATGGGAGTAACGATCTAGAATCTCTCGATCCTCTATGGTTAGAGACTATAATGGCAACTACTGCTAGTGGTATCACACCCTCTATGGATATCGCTATAAGCATTGGGATAGCCGAGCCGCGGATCTGAAGCCCCAATGGATCTATTACCCCGCTTTGCCCACCGCTATGCATATCCCCCTGGCCCTCCCCCCTAGCTATATAGGTTGATGTAGACATCATAGTAGCTATTGACATTAGAAGAGATGCAACAGCTATTACCGGGCTTATATAGCTTATAGAAGCTCTGAGCCTTCTACCGCTGCTGTGGAAGATAATTCTTGAGATGCATTCTAGATGCCCTCTATACCATCTGATCCTCTGCCTAAGATGGCTCGAGAGAGATTTTGGAGCTGTTTCCTCAACATATGAGTCTAGAAGCCCTATCCTATAGCCTTTTTCGAAGAGGATTAGGGAGAGATATGCGTCTTCAGCAAGCTTCTCTGGAAAGCCCCCTACTTCCTCGAGAACCCTCCTCCTGATATATAGCCCCTCACCGCTTAGGGGTGTGTGGAGACCAGATCTCCTTAGAAAGCTTATTATGAGATCATACCATATAACAGTATCTATATATAAAAGCTTGCCAAGCAAGCTCTCACCATATCTATATACCCTTACACCAATAGCATCGTAACCCCTAGCAGTCATTAGCTTTACAGCCTCAGAAACCTGATCCTCGTCAAAGGAGTCGTCTGCATCGTAAACAGCTATGATCTCCCCCTCGAGGGATTTCAGAACCATGTTTAGAGCTCTGGCCTTAGAGCTTCTCCTACCACCAACTATATATATGTTAGATCTGATTCCATTCTCCATAAGATATTTACTAGCTATCTCAGCCCCCCAGAGGGTCTCTACATCGGATTCCTCAACCACGAATACAACATCTAGAAGCTCTCTAGGATATCTCTGCTTGGAAATGCTTATAGCGGTTCTCATTATAGAGCTGGGTTTCTCGAGATATAGTGGAACCACTATAGAGACCTTTGGAAGTCCATATATATCTAACCCATTTAACCCAGATCCTATGTCGATCCTCTCATAGACTATTCTATCCCTTCTAACACCGTACATAGCGATCCATATTAGAGCATTAACCCCTAGATATGCTGTTACAAGCATGATGTCTAAAACCATGAAAGCTTACCATAGAAAATGGTATGAGGAATAATATATATTTCGATCCACATTATTATTAGAGATACCCTTTTAAATGCACATGGAAAACTATAGAGGCCATATTATTTTAGAGCTGAGAAATGATTATGGGAGGCGGCATTGCTATATGCCAATCTATGAGAGGATAGGCGCTGTGATCCTTGCAGCAGGTGAATCGAAGAGAATGGGGTTTCCAAAACAGCTTATAGAAGTATGTGGCGAGAAGATTATAAGGATCGTTATTAGAAAGGCCCTAGATATGGGGTTCGGAGATATAGTTGTTGTGCTAGGTCATATGGCTAGAGATATAGCTAGGTATATAGATGATATGACTGGGGTAAAGATCATAGTTAACCCAAGGTATAGAGAGGGGATGAGCACAAGCCTTATAGAGGGTGTCAAGAATCTAAGAAAGGATATAGAGGCATTCATGGTGATCCTCGGGGATCAGCCTTTCATATCGAAAGAAACGATGAGAAAGATCATAGAGAGCTACTATGGAGTAGAGGAAAAACCTCTAATGGTGATACCAACCTATAGAGGTTTAAGAGGTAATCCGGTTCTTATTTCATCGAGAATTATTACAGATATCATGGAGCTGAAGGGAGATATTGGGGCTAGGGCTCTTATGGAGAAATATAGAGCATATATATATTATGTTGAAACTCAGGATCCTGGTGTGGTTCTTGACATAGACACGAAGGAGGATCTCGAGAGGGCATTGAAGATCTTTGGAGAGAATTGCGTAGATCCTAAGACAGGATAGGAAAAAAGCTTTAAGACAATTCAAAGCCCACCCCCTATATCTCGAAAGCCATAGAGGCTTCAAGGATAAAAGGAGCTATGCGTATATATTACTAGGTGTCTAAATATGTCTATAAGGCTTGAGAGAGGCCCAGACGAGTATACATGGATCATACCTAAGGGCGCTAGGCCTGGTATGAGGACAGACGTGGTTGTATTCGGAGACGAGTTTCTAATCAAGAAGATGAAAGAGGATATGACGCTGATCCAGGGGGCTAATGTAGCCACATTACCAGGTGTAGTGGGGAAGGTATATATAATGCCAGATGGGCATCAGGGCTATGGCTTCCCAATAGGTGGGGTAGCTGCATTCGATGTTGATGAGGGGATAATATCTCCAGGCGGTGTGGGATATGATATAAACTGCGGCGTTAGGCTTATGAGAACAAATCTCATGGAGAAGGATGTGAGGCCAAAGCTTAAAGAGCTCGTAGATACACTCTTCGAGAATATCCCAAGCGGGGTTGGTGCAGAGGGGAAGATCAGGGTATCTATTCAGGATATAAACAATATCTTGGCAACAGGTGTTGATTGGGCTATCCAGAAGGGCTTTGGATGGGCTGATGATAAGTATCACATCGAGTCAAGGGGCTTCATAGACTGGGCAAACCCTGATAAGGTCTCTAAAACGGCTAAGGATAGGGGTAAGGAGCAGCTAGGAACACTAGGTGCTGGGAACCACTTCCTCGAGGTACAGGTGGTGGATAAGATCTTTGATCCGTCGATTGCTAAGAAGCTAGGGATAGAGCAGGAGGGGCAGGTAGTTGTTATGGCCCACTGCGGCTCCAGAGGGCTTGGACACCAGGTTGCAAGCGACTATCTAATGATCATGGAGAGGGCTATGAAGAAATACGGTGTAAACCCACCTGATAGAGAGCTTGCATCGGTTCCCTTCAACACCAAGGAGGCCCAGGACTATTTCCAGGCTATGGGGGCTGCGGCTAACTTTGCATTCACAAACAGGCAGTTGATAACCCACTGGGTTAGGGAGAGCTTTAGGCAGGTGTTCCACACAGATCCCGATAAACTCGATCTACAGATAATATATGATGTAGCCCATAACATAGCTAAAATAGAGGAGTACGAGATCGATGGTAAGAGGAGAAAGGTCGTTGTACATAGAAAAGGGGCAACAAGGGCATTCCCACCGGGACATCCAGAGATACCCAAGGAGCATCAGGAGACAGGCCAGGTTGTGCTGATACCGGGTAGCATGGGCTCTGGAAGCTTTGTTATGGTGGGTATACCTGAGAGCATAAGAACCTTCTACTCAGCACCACATGGTGCTGGGAGGTGGATGAGCAGATCAGGGGCTGTTAGGAGCTATCCAGCAAGCCAGGTTATAAATGAGCTGAGCAAGAGAGGCATATATGTAAGGGCCGTCGACGCAAGGATAGTGTCTGAGGAGGCTCCAGGAGCATATAAAGACGTTGATAAGGTAGCTCTGGTTGCTGATAGGGTTAAGATAGCTAAGCTAGTGGCTAGGCTAAGACCTATAGGTGTTGCAAAGGGCTGAAGCCCCCCATATATAGGAAGGAATCTTTAGCCAATTTATTAAAAATAGAGTAGTGTTTTTAGCTAACATATTCATATATAAGATCAACTAGTTTTGCGAAATCCTGGGAAAGCCTATTCCTCGGCCTCGGCAGATTTACATTAACAACTGTCGCAATCCTAGCAGGCCTTGGAGTGAGGATCGCTATTCTATCAGCCATATATATAGCCTCTATAACATCGTGGGTTACCAACACTATAGATTTTATAGGTGCTAAACCCGAGAGCCATATGTCAAGCAGCTCCGCCCTGAGATTCTCAGCTGTGAGCGGGTCTAGCTGTGAAAAGGGTTCGTCCATGAGCAGGATCTCAGGCCCTATACTCAGGGCTCTCGCAAGATTAACCCTCTGCCTCATACCCCCACTCAACTCACCTGGATAGAAATCCTCAAACTCTTGAAGCCCTACCAACGAGAGGTATCTCCTAGCATGCTCCTCAGCCTCTCTCTTAGGCATACCCCTAGCCCTTAGCGGAAGGGCTACGTTTTCGAGCACAGTCAGCCATGGTACTAGGCTTGGGGATTGAAAGACAAACCCTATTTGCGGGCGATTCCTATCACCAGCTCTATAGATCACCTCGCCAGATGTGGGTTTCTCAACACCAGCTATTATCCTTAGCAGTGTTGACTTGCCACATCCTGAGGGACCCAGAATAGCTAGGATCTCACTTCCAATCTCAAGGTTGATCCCATCAAGAACCCTTATACCTCTTCCTCTATCTCCATACTCTTTAACAATATTTCTCAAAACTACAAGAGGCTCTACTAATATCCACGCACCTCCCTATCATACGGTGGCTCGCCCAACAAGCAAGAAAACCTCCGGGAACTGGCAGCTATATTTAATATTTATCCCCGTAAAGCTTCCAGTGTGAAGGTTTTTAAGCATTATTAAGAGGGCAGAGGAGACTTACCCTCTCCCCCACCCTAGATGGCGATACCCTCGGTTGCAATGTTAGACTCACTCAATATATAGGGATGAATTTTTGAAAACCCTTACAACTGGAAGCCCTGCACTTCATGGCGGGGAGGAGGTTAGATATTAGATCTATAAACTCTATTTTCACTCTTAATCTCCCACCTCATAGTATCTTCTACCCAGCTTCTGAAATAGAATTCTATTCCAGACAAGCTTGTTAAAGGCTATAACTATTGCTGCCATATATGCTGTATATGTGAGAAGAGATAATACATCACCCTTCTCTGCGGATCTGGATATGAGGCTCCCTATCCCACCCAGATCTATTTTTAGATCTCCGAGATCTATGTATTCCGCAACAATCGTTGCATTCCAAGCACCGCCAGAGGCCGATATAAGTCCAGCCACTATTGATGGGAATAGCGATGGGATGAAAATCTTCTCGATGTATAGCCTGCCCTTTATACCGTATATCTCTGAGACCTCTAGAAGGGATTTCCTGAAAGAGGGTATCCCATAGAAGACTATGTTGAAAAATATATACCAAAAAGATCCCTGGAACATTATTATTAGAGACACTATTGCAGGACTAAAACCCGATCTTATAGCCTCTGCGAGAATAGGCCACCAGATTATAGCTGGAATAGACGATAAAACCTCCCCTATAAATATCAATATATATGCAGATCTCCTATATCTTATATATAGATATGCTGTAGAAGCGCCAACAGCAACACCAAGAGCTAGAACTGCGAGAACCCTTGAAAGGCTAAGTAATAGTGAGTATATAGCTATCGGTATAGATCCAGCTATATGTATTGCCAATATACCTAGCTTTCCATGTATCTCTGCAAAGACTT
Organism: Sulfolobales archaeon; assembly: GCA_038897115.1. Classification (NCBI taxonomy): domain Archaea; kingdom Thermoproteati; phylum Thermoproteota; class Thermoprotei; order Sulfolobales; species Sulfolobales archaeon. The sequence continues at coordinate 19,122 of JAWAXC010000039.1, forward strand.
CGAGAGACCCGTATAGTAGGAACATGATCACAATTATAGCCCCAGCAATAGATATAATTATATATGGTATATAGAGAACCCTTACAGGCATTCCAAGAGATGCCATGGCATGATCAACCTTTATAGCTACGTCTAACAGCCTTTGCCTGAAAACCATAGTCCTCTTTATAAAAAATCTATATATGATCCCTATAGATGGCTGTGAAACACTATATACCTCTCCCTTAATACTTATAGCGTTATTCCATATGAAGAGATATGATGCCATTATAATCGATATCAAAACCGCTAGCCCTATATATAGAGAAATCTGATCACCCATTATACTAGCCTCCACTATATAGCTTCCAAGCCCTTTTAACCTATATTCAGAGCTCCCTAGGGAGATGACCTCGGCTGCTGTTACAAAGAACCACCCGCCAGCCCATGAGATTGCCGAGTTGGTTGCGATGGCTTTTCTAGTTGCTGGTATATATATTAGTATGAGCTTTGTCAAAGCCCCTACTCTATATATTTTGAGCATCTCAACTACACTAGGATCTATTGATTTGATCGCGGAATACACACCGTAGATCATGTTCCACACCATGCTAGTACTTATTAGAATTATCGAGGCAAGTTCAACTCCTAGCCTACCTGGTAGAAGGCTTATAACTATCAATATTGCTGCTGGGAAGAACCCCAGTATTGGTATTGATTGGAGTATATCTATTATAGGATTTACTATGGAATCGATTCTCTTGTTAGTAGCCATCGCTATCCCCACAACCAGGGCAATGGCTAGTGATAAGAGATATGAGAGCGTCATTCGTATAAGCGTATATATCGTGCTAATAAAAAGATCCTGAAGATCTAGCTGGATAACAACTACAGATCCCTTGTGAAAATCTTCTGAGAAACCTAAATATAAACTTCCCTAACTATGATTCTCAGGGGGTTGGATAAGCGG
>JAWAXC010000040.1 GCA_038897115.1 Sulfolobales archaeon
CCTAGTTATCCTAACAGGTGCATAGCTAATATATGGGGGCTCCCCCCTTCTATAGAATACCAATGTGTGTTTAAGCCAGTTCACATCATCCCTCTTGGGATAGTCAAGCCTGTAGTGAGCCCCTCTAGATTCTGTTCTATTGAGAGCACCCACAACTATTGTCTCAGCTACATCGAGCATGAAGTCTATCTCTAGGAAATCCCTTAGATTATTATTATATATCCTCGCCCTATTCTCAACCCTCGCCTTCGAGAACCTCTCTCTCAGCCTCTTAAGCCTGCTCCAAGCCTCCTCAAGACCCTTCTGGTCTCTGAAGACCCCTACCAATGAATCCATCATTGTCTGTAGCTCCCTCCTAATATCATATGGGTTCTCCGGGTTGCTCTCGGTGTGTAGGAGTTTATCGAAGATCCTCCTCTCCTCATTCTTAATAGCTGTATCAACCGTTGGGCTGATCTGTAGCATGGTGTCGGGGGCATTCATAGCATATCTAGCTGCAGCCTCACCAGTAAGCCTACCCCACACCGCGCACTCAGCAAGAGCATTACTCCCAAGCCTGTTAGCCCCGTGAACGCTTACAGATGCCACCTCCCCCGCAGCCCATAGATTGGGTATTCTGGTGCTCTGCTCATCAAGCATCACCTGGCCATATGTATCTGTATGTATACCCCCCATCATATAGTGGACAGCTGGTCTAACTGGTATGGGCTCGCTTACGGGGTCTACACCTATTAGCTTTCTAGATAGCTCCCTTATCATTGGGAGCCTCTCGTTTATCTTCTCCTCACCGAGATGCCTTAGATCCAGATGTACATATTCTAAGCCAGACTCCTCGTGAACAAACCCCCTGCCCTCTTTGATCTCTGTCATGATAGCCCTAGAAATTATATCCCTCGGGGCTAGCTCCATCCTCTGCGGAGCATATCTCTTTAGAAACCTCTCACCCTGCTTATTGATTAAATATCCTCCCTCCCCCCTAGCTGCCTCTGTTATCAAAACACCACTTGGAACCATACCAGTTGGGTGGAACTGGACGAACTCCATATCCTTTATCGGTATCCCAGCTCTATAGGCTATAGCGATTCCATCGCCTGTGTTTGAGTGGGCAACTGTTACAAATGAATATACCCTGCCAGCCCCCCCAGTAGCTATTATCCCCGCCTTACCTAGGAAGACCCTGTACTCTCCTGTAGCCATATCTATGGCTGTTACGCCTTTGAATAGTCCGTTCTCCAATATGATCGATGTTACGAAGTTCTCGTGGAAGAACTCAACATTTTCGAACCTCTGTAGATTATCATAGAGAGTACTCATCATGAAGAAACCAGTCTTATCTGCTGCAAAAGCAGTTCTAGGAACACTCATACCTCCGAAGGGTCTCTGAGCTATCCTACCATCTGGCAACCTACTCCAGGGAGTACCCAGATGTTCGAAGAACTTTATCTCCTCTGGCGCAAGCTTCACCAGAATCTCAACAGCATCCTGATCAGCTAGAAAATCGCTTCCCTTAACAGTGTCATATGCGTGGAGCTCAATACTATCGTTATTCTCCTTCGGATAGAGAACACCGCTTATACCCCCCTCAGCACTTACCGAGTGACTCCTCATCGCATGGAGCTTAGATATAACCGCTATCCTCAACCTATCCTTAGAGGTTAGAGCTGCTTGGAAAGCAGCCCTCAAACCAGCTAAACCAGATCCAATGATGAGCACATCATAGCGAAGAACCTCAACCATAGCCTCACCAACTAATTCTATGCAATCTAGAATATATCTATATAATCTATAAAGGCCGCATATATAATAGATTAAACTATTTAATCACCTCTAGGAGCCCTATAGCTTGTAGGTATCAACCATTCACATGCTCCAGCCTCTCACCCTGGTTCACCACGGATCTCATGGGTTGGCTATAGTTGAGACTATATCTAGCTAGTAATGCTTATAGACATCTATATCTTTATGTTGTAAAGCCGACTCTCATCTAGGATAAGCCCGCCTCTGGAGCAGGGCTCCCATCACTCTAAATCAACCTAATAAAGATTCCTGCTTTTTATTCAGGAGAGATTTAAAGGCATCCCTCTAGCATGGGATTAAATAATGGCTTATAATAGAGAGGTTAGATCTTCTATAGATCTGTGATCTATATATCCAGAACTATAGAGACCCTCCACATCCCATCCTGGGTTTTCTCTAGAGACATCTGGGAATATGTGACAGCTTTAACAACTATACCGGGAATATGTCTTCTCAGATCGAATCTCTCTCCAGCAGCATATCCCTTTAACATATATACCTGCTCCCCTCCCTCCTCAAACCTATATATCCCTTTAACCCGGAACTTCGAGAATACAAGTCCTCTGAGGTCATGCAGTATTAATAGATCTTCAAGCCATCTATAGAGCAGATTCTCAAGATCAAAGCCTCTCGACGAAACCTCAACCCCGATTACAGGTGATACCCTAGATAGATCTGGTGTTATATATCTGAACATCCCGAGAGCCGCATATTCGAAGAGCTCCTCAAGGCTCTTAGCCTCTACTATATACATTACATCAGCTGTATGATCTACATCTATAATCCTCGCCGTGTGAGAATCCATTAGAGCTCCCTCTAGTTTCTATAAAAAACCGATATTTAGCATTTCTGAGGTACTCTAGCTAACCGTTCCTATCTCAAAAAGCGGGTCTTCGATTGTAAGCTGTTAATAGGAGGGCTGGTTGGTTACATATAAATTATGTATTCCTGGGAAACGCTAGTGGTTGCCCGTGCCCAATATTTTGGTTACCTTGGTTTCTCTGGGCACGGACTTCCCCCTCGGGCACCCACTCATTAGTCGTGGGGTCATTGGGGGCTTCATTGACGGGCACCACTTGGCCCGCCTCGCGGGTTATGAGTATTATTCTCCCGCCACTGATGGCTACCACGCCGTCATTGTGGCGGGAGAATAGGTTTAGACATGCGACATAATGAACATTGTATGTGAAATCGCATTTCCTGCATTTAAACAAGCTACTACCCACTCTATTCCTCCTATCAAGGTGATTGCATACCGGGCATGTTATTGATGTACCTCTAGCATCCTCATCTTCAACACTCAATCCTCTCTCGGCAAACTCTAAATCTAGGTATGTGAAGAACTTCCTGTACGGGAATGTCTCTAACCTATAGTTCAGCCTCCTACCCCTAGTCTTCCTCTTCTTACTATTCTTTAGATCTAGATCCTCTCTAACTAGTGTAGCGTTGTTCACCTCAGCAATATCTCCGAGGATTTTGGCGACTTTCTTCAGTCTATCCTCGATCCTATGTCTCTCCCTAGAGCCGTACTTAGCGAGGAGCTTGTTTCTAATATACGGGTTCTCAACCTTCCTCTGAATACTCCTCCTAATACATCTATACCTAACCCTGATCCTCGAAATATTATATTCTAACTTGGAGAGCATAGCCACCCCCTTATCATAATTAACAATTAAGTACGAGACATTATCCTCATTAGTATCGATATAGATCTTATTTCTATGAGGCCTCGCCTCAACACTCCTGATAATCGTTAGGAGGTAGAGCTCGTCGCCATCGATCAGGATCTTCGAGTTCCCAATCCTAACTCCGTGGAGTTGTTCGAGGGCATATCTATACATCATCACAATGAACCTCACATGGCTTCCACTACCTTTAGACACTCTGAGGAGGTAGTGGTTGCCGTCTTGTTCGATCTTGAACGTGTCAATATGTAGATCAACTATTCTAAGATCTTTAACGGAGGGGTGATGGCTTCGATTTTAGCTCCCCCTTATCCCATTTCCTCAACTGCTTTCTATAGCCCTTATAGTTGGCTAGTGCTCTCTTATACGCCTCCTCAGCAAACTTGTTATGTAGATGTGGGTATTTCTCTCTCAGAGTTCTATAGCATAGATCGTGGGCTTTCTTCTTACTCCTAGCATCATTCGTCATGATTATGTTTAAAGCCTCTCCGACAAGCTCTCTATAGTCTTTAAGGAGTGTTTGAGCCTCCAGCTTATCCCTCTTTGTTAGTGGTATTATCTTAAGCTTCAGGGTTTTCCTTAGCTCAACCAGCTCCATATATCATCTCCTCGACTAGTTTTTTAATCTTCCTAAACCTCTGAGACCTCCTCCCGTAGATCCTGGCGGCTAAGGAGGTGATTATCGAGATGAAGTCTTCTATCAGCTCCTCCTCGTAGCTTTTCTCACTCTCCTCAACAACCTCTATCACAACACCGTGGGATTCAAAGAATCTTCTTAGATACTCAAATCCAAATCTAGCCAGCCTATCCCTGAACTCTACAACCACAACATCCACTTGCTTTCCAACTACCATGTTGAATAGCTTTTGGAGACCGCTCCTCTCCTCGTTCAACCCGCTAGCAACATCTGTTATCATATCAACTACTTTATAGCCCTTGGCTGAGCAGTAGCTCCTCAACCTCTCAATCTGCCTCTCCAGAATACTCTTCTGCTTGTCCGATGAAACCCTAGCATAGATGACTGCCCTAACCTCCCTAGGTTGAGCACCATACAAGAATCTCTTAACCTCGCTTTCGGGAATCATCCAGAGCTTGCCAATCCTAACAGCTCTAATTCTACCCTGTCTAATCCACTTCTTAACAGCACTAACACTAATATTGAGAAACTCGGCAACCTCTCTAGTTCTATAGAGCTTCTCGCTCACGCTAGTACCTCTAGTATATCCAAGTATCTATAATAGCTAGGGTACTTAAAAGCTTTATGTTAAGCTAATAGTCTGCTGAGTACCTAATATTTACTGAGACGTTTTTCCCAAGCTCTTCTTTGATCATGGATTCGAGCTTAGATACTATTTCATGGGCTTTGCTAACATCTAGATTTCTCGGCATTGTGCATATTATATCGATGACCATGCCTCCCCTTATATAGAGGGCTCTAACGCCTCTTAGCCTTATATTTTCTCTCAGCATCTGCTCCTTCTCAAGGATCTTATAGACTATTCTATGTATATCCCTTATACCGCTTCTTCTAGGTTCTATATGTACTAAGACACTTGCTATATCACCTCTATGTTCTTTAACCGCTTTCTCGACATCCACTGCTATTCTGGATGCCTCTTCTAAGCTTATCGATGGGCTTACCTCTACATGCATTCTCACATGGTAGCCCTTTTCATCGCCATACACCTCTACATCGTGGACGCCTAGGACGCCCGCTACTTTTGAGGCTATCTCGGAGCTTGATCTAGCGATCTCCTCTGATCTAGATCCATCTGCTGGTTCTATATGGATAACCATATCAACACTATGCCTAGAACCCATCCTCACCCTCTCCTCAAGCTCATCAGCTAGCCTATGTGCCTCAGAAAGCTCCATATCGCCAGGTGCCTCTATAACAGCGTCTATAAAGATCCTAGGCCCAGATCTCCTTGCCCTAACACTCTTAACCCCAACACCGAGATCATTGCATACGGTCTTAAACAGCTCTATAACATCCCCTGGAGCCCTATCCATGAGATCATCTATAGCTGTTTTGGCAAGCCTTACTGCTGCGAATGCGAAATATGAGGCAATGATAATAGCGATCACAAGATCGAGTATGGAGAGAAGGGGGTTTCTCCCCAGCACAATACCTAAGATAGAGAGGATCAGCACAGACGAGGTTGCATATAGATCGCTTCTATAGTGGAGAGCGTCTGATGCAAGTATAATAGATCCGTACTTCTTGGCTCCCCTGCTCAGGGCTCTAGATCTCCAAAGATCTATAGCTATTGTAGATCCGATCATAATGGAGATCATAGGTGTAAACTCAACCTCAACACCATAGCCCCATAAGGCTCTCAGCATAGCCTCATATGATATATATACTAGCACAGCTATCAAGGCCACAGAGATCCCAAGCGAGCCCAGACTCTCAGCCTTACCATGTCCATATGGATGCTCAGAATCAGGCTCCTTAAGCGCGACCTTCAAAGCTATCAGGGCTATAACCCCTGCAGCTATATCGCTAAAGCTATGAATACTATCTGCAAGAATAGCCAGGCTACCACTATAGAGATAAGCAGATATTCTGAGCACTAATATGGCGAGGGAAGATGAAAGAGAGATAAGTATGAGAGTCACCCTAGGATCTAGATAACTTATCCTATCACTCGAACTACGATCTCTTCTCCACATCACGAGTCTCCTCTTCATCCACTAATCTAATAGTATTCCCAACCCTTATTAAAATAGTCAAACCCAAAACACCAGATAAACGACTTTCTAAGCTCTACACCTCATCCCTATAGCTTACTCGATGGGCTAGCAATTGTGCAGATGGAGAGGGGAAGGTTTAAAAGAAAAAATCTTAATGGATATAGAGGGTCAGAGCCCTATTTCTTTTGCTGCTGCTTCTGCTGTTCCTGGCCCTTCTGCTCTTTCTTCTCCTCCTTCTTCTTAGCCATGTTCCCCACCATGTTTATCTTAAATCTATCCACCTTATAAATTTAACTTTCAGATCATTATTGTTCCTCCCTAGCATACATAATAGTATTAACTATTGATCCTCATGATATTCTAATATTTTTTATACTGGAAGGCTCGACTCAGAATCTAGCTCCACCTTGATCTCTAAAACAGATATTCTTTAGAATTCATCTGGAAAACCCGCACTTAAGGGCGGTGAGGAGATCAGATCCTAGATCTTTGATATATTTATCTCGCTGAGAGCTGTGTCAATGAGTATCAGCTTTAGACAGTAGTTGCTAGATCTCTATATCTAGCTATAGAATGTTAGGTTTTAGATCATAATAGGGGTTTTATCTTTACCGTCTCGCCTCCTCTTAGTACTATTAGTTGGGGTTGGTAGCTGATTATTATGATAGAAACCGCTCCCTCTTCAACTACTAAGTATTCCTCGTGATAGGTTACATTGGTATCCACGATACCATCTATGATAGCTCTGCCAGGCCCTAGGTTAAATATTATTAATGCATATCCAGATCCGTTCTTTATGCTATAGGCAACAACCATTGGGGGGATAGATGGTATATGTATTTCAGAGCTAGCGCTGCGGACTCTATCCAATATTATATAGCCTATTGGGAGGGCTATTGAGAGCATTATGAGGGATAGGACTAGATTAGATAGACCTCTCAGCAGGATACACCCATAGGGATAGGTAGTCTTATATAGTGTCACAGCTAATATCAATATATGTGGATCTTTTAGAACGTCTTAGCTAAGATCCAAAGCTCTGCTCTGTGATAGTATAAGAGCTTATAGGAATTAGCAACGCCTAGCCCTAGAAGGGTAGGCTTTCACCTGTAAATCCTTCTTAAAAATGCTATATCTAGATATTTGATTATCGCTTTATCTATTTGTATTCATAGGCTGAAAAACCGTGACTATGGATCTAGATTATTCAGATCTATCTCTTATGCTCCTTAACCTCTTCAGCCTCTTTCTTAGTCTCCAGAAGGATCCTCAGCTCCTCTATATCCTTGCTCCAGTGCTCTAGCAAGTAGCTTCTGAAGAGGATTCTCTCAGCCTTTCTAGTCTCACCAGCGTCTCTCTTCATCGCGTGGTACATCTCTATATCCTCTATCCTTGCCTTTGCAAAGATCACTAGGATCGATATTGTCCACGGATCTACCTGAGGTATCTGCCTCACAGTAATCCCCTTGCTCGCCTCGATCTTGAGGTTGGGGGCTAGCGCGTTCACAAGCTTCATCTGGAGATCCTGATCCCATAGCTTCTCAGGTATGCTTATGGTAACCCATATCAGATCGGTTCTAAAGTTATTTGTGAGACCAACCTGTGTTGGTATGCTGAGGATCCTTATAAGCCTATCTATGGTTGCTCTAAATCTATCCCTATCCACTATCTCGTTTAACACCTCATCACCCTGTAGGGCTGCCTCCTCCTCCCTAAGGATCTTCTCCATTATCCTCATCTGCTCCGCCTCGCTAAGCTCCACAACCCTTTCATAGAACTTAGCTGTCTTTGTTATCTCGCTCATAAGGGAGTTTATCTCCTTCTCTATCGAAGCGATCTGTGCTAGGTGCTTCCTATACTCAGAGGTAACCTCAACACCTGCGACAAGTTCTTTAGCTAGCTCATATAGCTTCCTGCTCCTCTCAAGATCCTCCTCCTGCTCGTTTAACCTTGCCTTGAGGCTTTGGATCTCGCTCTGTATAGATGCTAGTTGCTTCTCAAGCTTTCTCTTCCTACCAGATAGATCTATTTTTATACCCCTAATCTCATCCCTTAGCTGTCTCTCCTCAACCTCTTTCTGCGATATAAGCCTTCTCGTATGCTCCACAAGGGTCTCTATATCCTTATATCTATCCTCGAAGCTCTTTCTAAGTATCCTAAGGCCTAGGGTAACCTGGTCAAGGGTTCTGGCCTCCATATCCGGCATTGATAGGAGGACTTGTATGCAGCTGAAGAGCTGGTTCAGCTCTACATCATTGATCTGTCTGACTAGCTGAGCCTCCCTCGCCTGTGACTTCCCATATCTCTTAAGCAGCTCCTCAGCCAAGGCCTTAGCCCTTAGATAGGACTTTATAGCATTTATACCGCTCGATACAAGCCTGACGAAGTTGAGGTAAGATCTTAGTAGCCCTATCTGCTTAACTGTGAAGCCCCTCCCAGATATTATCCCCTGCTCAACATCTTCAAGGGATATTTCTGCTATGCTATCATAGGTGCTCGCTATGCTCGACATAGTGGCTATGATATCCTCTATCTTCTTAACAACGCCATATTCGATCTTATCCTCTGGGAATCTTATAGCCTTGATCGCCTTTGCGAACTTTGTGTTATAGTAGCTCACAAAGTCCTGGAGAGCCCTTATCTGGGCCTTTAGATCTATATCGTATCTACCTCCCCTCCTTATCAGCTCCTCAACCTCGCTCTCGAATGTCTCTGGATTATATGATCCCATCTCGGCTAGATGAGATCTTAGGATCTCTATTAACTCCTGCTGCTTAGCATCTAGTATAACCCTTACCTTCTCAATAAGATCCCTTTTAATCGCCATATAGCTTCCTATCCTCTCAAGCAGTGTTAGAAAGTCCTTCTGATACTTTATATAGCCATCAACAGGGTATCTGATCTTCAGATAGCCCATGGCGTGAACCCAGTTAGGGCCGAAAGCATTGTTAGTACCAACCCTTGACATGAGATCCGCTAGGTCGAAGTGTGAGAGTAGGTTGAGTATCTCGCTGAGCATCTCATCAAGGTTCCTCTTAGCCTCGACAAGGTTATTCTTGGCATTATAGACAGGCTCTAAGGCTATGAAGAAGAATGCGTTGAAGGGATTCCTATAGATATTGCCATACATATCAACAACCCTCTGGTTGAGATCGCTATTCATAAGCATCTCAAGCTCGTGCAAGGCTGTATATGGGGCTGGGCCTCTGGCTAGGTAGTCATCTGCGGTGCTTGGGAGAACAGCGATCCCTATTATTGGCACCGCTGTTCCAAGCCTCGATCTAAGATGCCTGGCGAAGTCAAAAACAATGCCGCTTCCCGTGCCCCCTCCAAGTCCGAAGACTATTGCGACAACAGGTGTGTATCTAGAGGTGAGCACTCTATCCTTGAAAGAGGCTATGATCCCTGATAGCTCTTCGTAGTAGTAATAGTTAAGCAGGTATATAGCCTTGCTAAGAGCCCTCTGCCTCCCAACACCTCCTGCTAGAGGCGGTATTGTCATAGCTGAGTGAACCCACGGCCTATAGTTCTCCACATAGACACCCTCTGATGAGAGTATCTTATCATATCTGGAGATGAATTCGAAGAGGGCATCTGGGGTGCTGAACCTTATCTTAACTGTTTTAAGCCATATTCTATCCAGGGGGATTCCTTGGGATAGCATTCTCTGGGCCAGCCTTTTATATGATTCCTGGAGCGCCTCTATATCGCCATCAGCTATATCTATAGCTAGGAATGAGAGCTGTAGATCCTCTGCTGAGATTATCTTAAGGAACCTCTCACTCTCTATTATACTCTGGATCACATTGGTCCCTGTCCCACCGAGGCCAACAACGTGTATCGATGCGTATCTCGGCATGCTCATACTACTCACCCAATATCTTCTCGAGATCCTCTATCTCCTGAGCCAAAACCTTATCGAGCTTCTGAGCCCTGACCTTCATCCCAGCTATTCTATTCCTAGCCTGTCTTATTCTATCCAGAGCATCATCCCTCGAAGCCCTAGCTCTACTCATTAATATGAATAGAATAGCTGCAACTGCTCCAAGGGCTGCTGCAGCTCCCCCAAGAGCTATAACGATTCCGGTGCTTGGGGGTTGTGGAAGGCTCCTGGGATCTATGCTTCTTAGAAGCGAGACAGCCTGGTCATAGAGCCCTTGGGATGCTAGGCTGGATGCCTGTGATAAAAGGCTATTTATCAGAGGCTCGTATGCCCTATCAACAGAGCCTGAGGAGATCAAACCGCTTTTCTCTCTATAGAGAGCCTCGTAACTCTGAATAACGCTATCAACGATCCTCAGGCTTATCGTGCCAACAGTAGATCCTCCCTGTATAAACACAGTAACCACAGGATAGCTATCCCTTGGCTGTCTAATCACGACCCCGCCAGAGCTATATAGGATGTTAAAGTTCTGGGGAACCGAGAATGTTGCAGAGATCCTCAGGATCCCTTGCACATGCCTAAAGCTAACGCTATAGCTAGCTGGTGTGAAGAGATTCTGATCAATTCCGGGGTATTCCTGACTCTCAAGATTCCATATAGTCTGGCCAGCCTTACTCATATTAGTATTAAGCGAGACTGTAAAGACGCTTCCAGGCACGGTCTGGGGAACCTGGATGGTTATGGTGATTCTATAGCTATGCCCAGCTATGAGGGGCTCGCCAGGGGTTAGATCCCTGTTATCTGTTAGATCCCTTATACTGAAGGATGAGATCCAGTTGATCTGGGCGTTAGCTATCCACATAGAATACATAGCAAGGGATATAGCAGCCACAATCATGAGAGCCAGAAATAATCTCCCCATCTACTACCCCGCTCACATCATAGTAGCTAGGAGGTCTCTTAAATTTTATTACATATCCTAGCATACATAGTAGCTCCATACCCATAGAAGCAATAGGCGTAATTTCGTCCCACTCTCTATCTCCTCTAACTCGCTTACAGAGCATATTAACCTATTATTCGGAACCTCCATTGGTGAATCGACTATATAGTCTCAACAGCCTAGGGTTCATCTGCTCTATAGTTTAATGGTTTTTGATCATTGGGCTTGTTATTCTGTTAAATCAACATGGATAGCTATAGTGGTTGAAAGCTGGAAAGCCGTTGCTAAGCCAACGATTCATTCTATATCTAAGGTGGAAAAAAGATCTGTTTCGATATTATTTAAACTTTTCGGGGAACTGCTTAACTATAGCATCTGCTAGAGCATCGGCTATTAGGATTAGGTGGTTCCTCATGGCTATATAGATAGATGATTCCTCAGAGATCTTGCCTTGAGCCAGTAGATCTGCTTGCTTCATGGCTTGAAGAGCGTGATCCCTTAGCAGGGAGAACACAGCCTCTTTAGGCAGGTTTGGGTTTGCGCTTGATAGGAATGTAGCTATCTCCATGGCATTCTTTGTGAGAAGATCAACAGCTTCTCTCTTACCACTTTCATTAGCCGAGAAAGCGCTTTGGTAATACATAGCAACAGCCTTTATATGGCCATTAAATAGCTCGGTGAACTTGTTACCTGCGTCTCTCCCATATACCTGGGCTACTGCATCTCCAAGCGCCTTTGAATTAGCTAGAAGCTCGTTAACCGCGACCTGTTGGAGATCCTTATTCTCGAAGTAGAGAGCATATGCATATAGCCTATGACCCTCCCCATGCTGGATCAACAGGGATCTGAGTGTTGCCCTTAGATCTGAGGCTGGTGAAGTAGCTATGGGGAGTGTCTGTGTAGCTGTTAATGTCCTCACAATAGTTTGGGTCTGGATAGCGGTTGTCTCCTTAGTTATTGTAGATGTATATGTGATGATCTTAGGTGGTGATGCCAGATAACCTATTCCGAAGAATATTATTGCAGCTATAGCTATACCCACTATAGTTGGGATCCATGATCTGCCATTTGGGATTTTAGTCACCAAATAGTGTTTTTATTAAGGAGGTATTTAAGCAAAGATCCTTGTTTAAATATTTGTATATTATAACCTAAAAGCCTCGCCCCTTCAGGGCGGGGAGGAGGTTAGGTGTATAACACAATGCGTGATCTATATATAGTTCCAAGCATCTTTATGATATTGGGGGAGCATGAGGGGAAATCCTCCTAGAGGGATTTCAAGCGCTTCTCTAAGGGTTCTCGAGCTTGTTGCTGGTGAGGGTGCTACCGCAGCCCAGATAGCTAAGATCCTAGGTGTTAGGGTGAGCGCTGTTAGGAAGCATCTTGAGAAGCTCGAGAAACACGGGCTTGTTAGGCATATCTTTGTTAGAAAGGGTGTTGGGAGGCCTAGAAAGGTATATATGGTGACTGAGCAGGGGATAGAGGCTCTTCCCAAGCTCTACAGCGAGTTTCTCCTAGAGCTTATCAATAGATTAACATCTATGGGGCTGGGCGAGAAGGTTGAGGCTGTGGTGAGTAGCATGGCGAGGGATATTGCTTTAAAAAGCGCTTCTAAGGATATAACATCCTCTATTGAGAATCTAAACGCATTCGGCTTCATGGGATCTGTGAGGAGGTCTAATGGATCTATAGAGATTATAAGTAGGAACTGCCCTCTGTTAAAGATTGCTAAGAACTACTATGACCTTATATGTATAAAATTCCACACAGAGATCTTGAGGAATATAACTGGGAGCAACAAAATACACCTTGCTGAATGCATAGTTAGAGGAGATCTCCTCTGTAGACATAGAATAGATATTATGGAACAGGTTAGCTAATAAGATATAGAACAGAGCCTCTACATACGCCTCCATACCATCTAATCACCTTTTCCCACGATCTTTCGATGCTTAGGTTAACCATTTGCTGGGCCTGATAATAATCGAATCACAAGATTATAAGGATCTCTATATAGGATATGAAGCCAAGGGATAGGTTGGAATCGCAACCCTTATATTGCCTACTCCATACTTCTATTTAGACCTACCATGTCCCTCGCAAGATATGTGGCCAAAAGAATCGCTCAGGCCATACCAACGCTCTTCGGTGCTATGCTTGTTATGTTTATCCTAGTTAGGATATTACCGGGAGACCCTGCTAGATTAATTGCAGGGCCTGAGGCGCTTGAGCAGGATGTAGAGAGGATAAGGGAACAGCTTGGGCTCAACAGGCCTCTCTATATCCAGTTTATAGACTATATCTCCTCGATACTCAGAGGCGATTTCGGAACATCGATTAAATATAGAACCCCGGTTATACAGGAGATCATGGCTAGACTACCCTATACATTGGCTCTCGCAGCTGCTGCGGAAGCCATAGCGGTTGCTATAGCAATACCCCTCGGCATATTATCGGCACTCAAACCTAGATCTAAGGTATCATATATAGTCTCCATAGTATCTCTCATAGGTGCGTCAACACCTATATTCTGGATAGGCCTTATATTCATATACATATTCGCTGTGTCTCTGAGGATACTACCATCAAGTGGTGCGGAATCTCCAAAACATATAGTGCTTCCAGCCATCACACTAGCTCTCCTCCTAATGGGCAATCTAACCAGGATCACAAGGGCCTCTGTGATGGAGGCCCTTGGGAGTAACCATGTCCTTACAGCGATGTCAAAGGGGCTGGGGCAAAGAACTATTTTGATGAGACATGTTCTTAGAAACGCCATGATACCAATAGTAACTATAATGGGTATACAGATAGGAGCACTGCTAGGTGGTGCTGTGATAACAGAGACTGTTTTCGCATGGCCTGGGATAGGCTCTCTCTTGGTAGACTCTCTCTTCTATAGAGACTACCCCCTGGCACAGGGGATCATATTATTCATAGTGATCGTCTTCATAGCTATAAACATTGTTATTGATGTATTATACGCCTATATAGATCCGAGGGTGAGGGAGATCCTATGGAGAGGAGGGAGATCCTGAGAAGGATATATGAGGCTAGAAGAAAGAGACGTCAAGAGATGTGGGAGGCTCTAAAGGCTAATAGGGCTGCCTATGCCTCACTATATATAGTTGCTTTCCTCATATTCATAGCCATATTCGGACCCCTCATAGCACCCTATAACCCATATGACTTCGATCTATCAAGGGCTAGGATGCCCCCTAGCCCTGCACATATATTTGGTACGGATGAGCTTGGGAGAGATATTCTAAGCAGGATATTAGCTGGGGCTAGATATACTATTGGAATATCAATTGCATCCGTGGCCCTCGGGGTTTTAATAGGGGTGATCCTAGGACTGTTATCAGGCTATCTAGGAGGGCTATGGGATACAGTTATACAGAGGATAGTTGATGTGATGCTCGCATTCCCAACAATACTATTGGCGATAGCCCTAGTGGCATCACTAGGCCAGGGGGTTATCAGCCTCATCATAGCTATAGCTGTGAGCACATTCCCAGTATATGCTAGGCTTGTAAGAGGCGTCGTATTACAGGTTGTGGGGGAAGATTATATAGCGGCTGCAAGGCTTCTTGGCAAAGGCTCGGTGTATATAATGTTCAAACATGTCCTCCCCAACACAATGTCAGCTATAGTTGTACAGGCAACATACTATATGGGGCTCTCAATACTGCTTGCATCAGCACTAGGCTTCCTAGGCCTTGGAGTGCCCCCTCCAACGCCGGAGTGGGGCTCGATGATAGGTAGTGGGAGAACATATCTATTCAGCTCACCACACATAGTGGTTTTCCCAGGCCTCTTCATAATGATAGCGGCACTAAGCTTCAACCTATTAGGAGATGGGCTTAGAGACGCCCTAGATCCCAGGGCAAGGGCTCTTCTCAGGAGGGGATAGATATGGAGAAGATCTTAGAGGTAAGCGATCTAAGAATATACTACTACCTCCCACAAGGAGTTGTAAGGGCTGTCGATGGTGTGAGCTTCGATGTATATAAGGGGGAGATCCTAGGGATAGCTGGTGAAAGTGGATCTGGTAAATCAACGCTTGCACTAGCTATATCAGGACTTCTGAGGCCCCCTGCCAAGATCGTATCTGGAAGGATCATATTTATGGGGAGAGATCTCCTCTCAATGGATAGTGAGGAGCTGAGGAGGATAAGGGGTAAGGAGATCTCCATGATCTTCCAGGATCCAAGCACATATCTAAACCCAGTATATACAACAGGCTTCCAAGTAGCCGAGGTCTTCGAGGCACATAGAGGGGGCCATGCTAAGAAATATCTAGGTGAGGTTGTTAAGCTCTTTAGAATGGTGAAGATAGCTGATCCAGAGAGGAGGGTGGAGGCTTATCCACATCAGATGAGCGGGGGGATGAGGCAGAGGGTTTTAATATCTATGGCAATTGCTGAGAGGCCTAAGCTAATTGTTGCTGATGAGCCAACATCAGCCCTAGACGTTACGATCCAGGCGGAGATAGTGGATCTATTGAATGAGATTAGAAAGGAGACAGGGTCCTCGATAATCTTTATAACACATGATCTAGCATTACTGCTTGAGATAGCAGATAGGATCATGATAATGTATGCTGGAAAAGTAGCTGAGATAGGGAGGGCTGAGGAGATAGCTAAGGATCCTCTACACCCATATACAAAGGCCTTGCTAGCATCCCTTAGATATGAGAGGAAGAAGAGGCTCCAATCAATCCCCGGATCTATACCCAGCCTCATAAACCCGCCCCCAGGCTGTAGATTCCATCCAAGATGTCAATTTGCCATGGATATATGCTCGAAAAAAGATCCTGTTTTAATAAATAAGGGCGGTAGGATCGTTTCGTGCTTCCTCTACGGTGATGAATATGGAGGCGATACTAAGCGTTAGAGGAGTTGTAAAATATTTCCCAGTATCGGTGGGGTTTCTAGGTTCTAAGAGATATGTTAGAGCTGTTGATGGCGTAGATCTGGATCTATATGATGGCGAGGTTCTAGCACTTGTAGGCGAGAGCGGATCTGGGAAGACAACGCTTGGAAGGATCATAGCTGGGCTCTTAAAACCAGATCGTGGGAGCGTTCTCTATAGAGGCGTGGACATATATGAGGGGAGGAGTGTTAGGAGGGAGATTAGAAATAAGATCCAGGCTGTCTTCCAGAACCCAGATAGCAGCCTAAATCCAAGGCTACAGATCTTCGATATAGTTGGGGAAGCGATATTAAGTAGAGAACCAGGGGCTTCGAAGGAGGAGGTGTTGGATAAAGCTATAAAGCTTTTAAAGATGGTAGGCCTTGTAGAGGATCATATCTTTAAATACCCCCACGAGCTCTCAGGGGGTGAGAGGCAGAGAGTCGCAATCGCTAGGGCTATAGCTATGGAGCCTGAAATCCTCGTCGCAGATGAGATCGTATCCGCCCTAGACGTCTCTGTTAGAGCGCAGATCATGAACCTACTGATGGATCTTAAAGAGAAGCTTGGTCTTAGCATAATATTTATCACACATGATATGGGGCTTGTGTGGAGCATATCTGATAGAGTTGCCATCATGTATCTAGGCAAGATAGTCGAGGTCGGCCCTACAGAGGTGATCTTCAAGAGACCTGGGCACCCATATACAAAAATGCTCCTATACTCATCACCAATACTAGCTTCAACAGAGGCATATAAAGATCCGATGTATAAAGCTAGAGGCGAACCCCCAAGCCCTATAGACCCTCCAAAGGGCTGTAGATTTATAACTAGATGCCCAATAGCAATTGATGAATGCTCCAAAGAGCATCCAGAGCTTAGAGAGGTCTCCAAAGATCACATGGTTGCATGCATCAGATACACCAGCAATACCGGTTTTGAAAGACAGGTATTTCAATAGCTTTTAATCCTGCTAAACTATACTATCTGCGGGCTCCTCTATGGTGTCTGGTCTATCGAGGATTGCTCTTGCAGGGATTGTTATAGCTGTTGTTGTTATAGCTATAGCAGCGTCTATAATCATGCTACAGCAAGCCCCTAGCCAGGCTGGGGCAGGGGTTCAGACAACAGCTAGAACAGAGGCTAGGGGAGTGACACAGATAGTAACAACACCGCAGCAAACAATAACCTCTAAAAAAGATATACTTAAAATAGCAATAGGAACAGATCTAGACACAGTAGATCCTCATGGACAAACAACGACAACAGTGCAGAATGTGGTTAGGCATGTATATGAAACCCTTCTATGGTTCGATGATAAGGGCAATGTCATCCCATGGCTTGCTGAGAGGTGGGAGGTATCGCCAGATGGTCTTAGCTATACATTCTACCTTAGAAAGGGCGTTAGATTCCACGATGGCTCAGAGTTCAATGCAACAGTTGTGAAAGCTAATATAGATAGGTGGATAGACCCAACAGTAAGGGTTCCACTAAGGCTACAGCTAGGACCTGTAAAAGGTGCTGAAGTTATCGATACATATACAGTTAAGATCTATTTGAAGGAGCCATTTGCACCATTCCTAAAAGCCCTTGCCAATTATTTACTAATAACCAGTCTAAATGTTATTAAGAAGTTTGGTAATCAGAGTATAACCGAGGTTATAGGTACTGGGCCTTATAAGTTTGTATCTTGGGAGAAGGGTAAGAGGGTTGTTCTGGAGAGGAATGATGATTATTGGGGGCCTAAGCCGCCTATAAAGAGGATTGAGTGGCTAGTAATACCGGAGGCATCCACAAGGCTAGCCGCTCTACTAGCAGGTGATGTAGACTTCGCGTATAACCTACCGCCAACAGATCTTGAGAGGGTTAAGAATGATCCTAGGTTTGTGGTGTTGACACCTACTAGCAATAGGGTTATCTTCATAGCTATTCTGCCTAAGGGGCCTCTCAAGGATCCTAGGGTTAGGCAGGCCTTCAACTATGCTGTTGATAAAGAGGCTATTGTTAATAGCGTATTATATGGGCTTGCAATCCCAGCTGATTCCCCAGTTCCGCCCCACTTCTTCGGCTATGCTAGGATGGAGCCTTATCAATATGATCCTCAGAGGGCTAGGAAGCTTCTTGAGGAGGCTGGTTTTCCATTCGATAGGAAATTGATCCTTCTGCACCCTACTGGGAGGTATCTCCAGGATAAGCAGGTTGCAGAGGCTGTGCAGGCATATCTCTCGAGGATAGGTGTTCAGGTTGAGCTTAGAACGATGGATTGGCCTAGCTTCGTTGCAACAATAACAAAGCCCTTAGATCAGAAGGACTACGACCTACTACTACTAGGATGGGGTCCTGGTGTTGCGGACTCCCACTTCACACTCTATGGTCAGTTCCACTCATCACAAGCACCCCCAAGAGGGCTTGCTGCTGCGCATTATAACAATTCAGAGGTAGACTCTCTATTGGATCAGGCTATGAGGGAGCTTAGCGAGACTAAGAGGGCTGAGCTCTATAAGAGGGCTATAGAGATTATATGGAGAGACGCGCCATGGATATTCCTCTACACGCAGAAGTGGTTCTACGCCTCTACAAAAGATCTGAAGGGATACTGGGTATATATCGATGGTGAGATGATCTTCTTCGATAGAGCGTATTTCAGTTGATTTTTTATAGCTGAAACCTTTTTCAGGGAACCACGAAGTATAAGCTATAATCCTCCCCTAAGATCTCTTTTAAGATGCTTAGAGCAAGAGCCCTGATATTCTGATCAATCTCCACAACAGCCACACCCTTTCTAGGGATTCCATACAAGAGGATCTCATTATAGCTGGCAATCCCTGCAACCAGCAGTGACAATAGATCCTCTTCCCCTTCTACGAGCACTAGAAACCTCTCCCCAGGGTTTCTAGCAATATATTTTATAGTATTTATTGCCTCACTAGATATGGTTCCACGCGGATTTTTTATCTCTATGATATTCCCAGCTTGTCTATATATTTTTTCAACCTTACTCATATCTATGTTCTCCCCCCTAAGGGTTGCTCTATCAATTATTGCAACATGTGGTGTGAACCCAGCCTCTATGAGGCTCATCGTCACTATATCCCCAACGCTCCACACTCTCTTACCATGTATAATCATGATCACCCTCCTAGCTACAGATATTCTATCAACTCCTTCTACGAGGACGCCATATTCTCTGGATAAAACACCTCTAAGCCTCTCCGGGAGGGGATAGATCTTTAACACCATTCTCTAGCATCCCAAGAAGGATTCTCTAGATCTTAAAAAGCTTTAGAATATCCTAGTCGCCTTCCCCTTTTAAATGGTGGATCTTTCAGCTATGGTGAAAAATATATTCTAAAATGTTTGGCCATGCTTTCTTCTACCTATCCAGAAGATCATAGGGATCGCTGTTGCTATTAGCGTTACGAAAACCACTCCATAGCTATATGGATATTCAACCCCGCCAGCCTGTTGAAGCTGGATCACATATGGTGTTGAAACATTTGGCGATGCTACAAGGACTATCCACATCCCCGCCAAGGCATGCCCTGGCACGCCACACGCTATCCAGTAGACCCCCTCTGGTAGTGAGGAGACGCTAAGGGTTACCGTGGATCCGCTTGGTATGCCACTACTATATGTGGGAGGTTGTGAAGCTATGATCACTCCATCGCTTCCTATATCCCTATTCTGAGGCACTACAGTATTATTTTTCACAATAACTATGCTGTGGGATATTGTATGGCTATTTGTAAACATGATCTCTAAGCCCCACCCCGCTGGTATATATATCCCAAGTCCGCCCCTAGAGGATCCGTTGAAGTTAAAGCCCGTTGATATTAATGCAAAGACTGTCTTCCCAGAGAAGGGTAGTGGTGTTGCACCAGCTGGAATCGTCTGCCCCACTGTTATTGTGGACTGCTGAGTAACCGTGGTTATAAGTGTTCTCTGAATAGTTGTTGGAACCGTAGCTGATATCTGAGAAACAATTGTTTTCTCAACAGCTGTGGTTACCGTTGTAACCTGGGCTCTGGTAACTATAGAGGTTGCCTCT
>JAWAXC010000041.1 GCA_038897115.1 Sulfolobales archaeon
AGCCTAAGAGATATAGTGATAAACAGACTTGTAGAAGCACTAACAAGAAAAACATAGCATCTAACCATCTCTTCTCCGTTCTGGGAGACGTAGGGTGAAGGCTAAACTCTGCTTGGCGGTATTGATTGTTAGTATCATAGATGTTAATGGTATGGATTTATAACCAATATAGGGTCTCGAAGACCTGCTAAGCTTTATACTATTACTGAGAGCCTTGCTCATTAGGGTGGGAGGAGTTCAGTGATCTCTTCTACTGATTGAAGCTGGGGCTTTTGATTGTAGAGCTCTCAAGCGGGGCTCTATAGAATAGGGTTGGTTATCGATACTCTGTCTCTGGGGAGATCTGCTTCATAATCTCCTCAGCTATTGCTTTGGCTAGTGGTGGGGGTACTGCTTCTCCCACTTGGTTATACTGCTCGTCTCTTCCTCCTAGGAAGATATGGTTGTCTGGGAATCCCATGAGCCTTGCTTGTTCTCTAACAGTTAGTAGTCTATCCTCGTATGGGTGTATAAATCTTGATGATCCCATAACTGTTGGCGCTATATCCCTTGGGTCTATCCTTATATAGTTTGGTAGCCTCCTCCCACCAGCTCCTTCGAATAGATATAGCGAGTCTCCCCTCCTCACCCTCGCTATCCTCTTGGATTTCCTAGGTGATAGGCTTACATATTCGTGGTTGGGTATTCCAGAGCCTGGGGGTGGGAGGTTTGATAGGGCCTCGCCAGCTGTTGGGGGTCTTCTCTTCCTCGGCTTTATCTCTATATTAGATATGAAGACCCTCGTCCTTTTGCTGGGTGTTCCATAGTCCTCTGCTCTGAGTATGTTGAAGTATATCTCTCTATACCCGGCTCTTCTAAATAGATCCTCTATCACCTCATCCAGCGGGGGCTCCATAATCCCTGGGACGTTCTCCATAACAAATACCTCTGGCTCTAGCTCTGATACAATTCTTATGAAGTGGATCACAAGCCTCCCAATAGGGTCTCTGTATAGCCTGTCGAGAGGGTCTCTCATCCTCTCTGGATTAGCACCTGTGAAGGCCTCGCATGGTGGGCCTCCAATCACTATTAGAGGCCTCCCACCTAGGATCGATATTATATCCTCTCCCCCTATCTCCTGGATATCCTCTTGGAGAGCCACAGCCTCTGGGAAGTTAGCCTTATAGGATCTTATAGCGCTTCTATCACTATCAACCCCCATCAATATCTCGAAGCCAGCCTCGGAGAACCCCCTTGAAAAGCCTCCAGCACCTGAGAAGAGGTCAACGACCCCTGCTATATAGCCTCTTCTCATCCCTCTCCACGCCTAGCCTTATAAGCTCTATAAGCTCCTTAAGCCTCTTGATAATCAACGAGTTATCCACAGGAGATAACGGGGCACCGCAGTGGGGGCATTTAAAGTCATTTGAGAGGGCATCGTCGAAAGAGAATCTCTCGTTATCTTTACACCCTGAGCATGTGAAGACATATGTCTCCTCATATCTAAGCCTAGATATGAGCTTATTCATAACAATCTTCTTCCTCGCAATAAGTATCTGGGGGAGATACTCGATATTAGCCCTCCAGAAATACACGTAATACCCGGTCTCCCTATCCCTAATCCTCCTAGAGGTTACAAAGCCGTGCTCAGCAAGCTTATATAGGATCCTCCTCACCTCATTCACATGAAGCCCGCTCATAGACGCTATCTCCTCATCCTGCACCTCCCTATTAACCCTTAAAAGGATCTCGAAGACCTGCCTCGACGGCTCGCCAAAAGTACTCCTAACAATCTCCATAACAACATTCAGCCCAATACCGGTGGAGTTCCCCGCTGACATGCGGTTTAGCAACACCAAAATATAGATCCCCTAGGAAAGTAATATATCCATACAAATGTTGATCCCAACTATCCGGGGGTTGAGAGCTAATGCTGATCCACCACCTAGGAGGAGCCTCTAAAAGGCAAAACCCTCGGTGTGATAAGCTATAGATGCTATGGGAAGAGGTTATAGTAGAAGCGATTATAGATTATATTATGAAAAGAGATGATAAGAGGGAAGGGGGTTGGATGAGATAGAAACAGCTAGGGAATTAATGATCTAGGTGGTACGGGGTTTATATCTCACTTTCCCCCACGGCTCTTTAGGTGCCCAGAGTCCTGTTCTAAGTGCTGTTAACTCTATCACCTGTGTATGGTCTATGAATAGGTTTACATCCCTGCCGAATGTGTATATATACCATCTAAACACCGGTCTCTCTGCTGCTTCGAACATGAGCTTCTCCAAGCCGTATCTCTTTATAAGTGTTTCCACTATATCTGTTCTCCATTTTCTAACCCCTTCTGTTATCCCCTCTGATTCGATCATTATTTTCCAGGCTCCAGCGGATAGATATATATCTATATCTCTTAACATATGGTCATAGGGCATGTTCTCTGTCTCCCATATCTCGTGAGCCCCTCCAGCCCCTTTCACAAGGGATACCTCTGGCTTTGGCTTTAGCCCAGCCTTTTTAACTGCTTTCACAAGCTCTACCTTATCCTCATCCTCTATATCTATATATCCGCTTGAGATCTCCACTATATCGAATTCTAGGGAGGATGCCTCTTCTAGGTACTTATCAAAGGCATCTGGACCCTGGATCAAAACCCTCTCTGTGAAGCCCCCTGTTGAAACCAGTATTCCGTAGTCATGGCATAGCCTGTTGATCCTGAGCACGATCTCTCTTGGGTGGAGCCTCATAGAGCCACCTGAGTATTTAAATATATCTATATAGTCCCCCGCTATCTCGAATAGCTCTCTAAGATATGTGGGTGTTACAACAACATAGTAGCTACCCCTTATCTCCGTTAAACCCCTATCCCTGGGCTTTGGTGGGAGCTCATCTATCTCTATAAATTCGAATGCCTTCATATTCCTACCATATTATCTAGGCTTGGAGGCTTATAACATGGCTCTGGCTAGCTATTTCTAATAGCCCTAGCCTTAGAGGATCTATATTCCTCTATAAGCCTCTCAAGATCCTCCTCCGATATGCCGATGGGTGTGGGTATAGACTCATATATAGATCTATATTGATCTTTGATTGCCTTGAGATTCTCTCTATCGATAAGCACATATCTACTCGATATCGCGATCACACTATCCTGGGGTATCTCGACGCACACCACATGGCTAGATCTATCGCCTATATATCTCACACCACATTGTGGAGCAACCACTATGACCCTCTTAAGCCTCTCCCTAAGATACTCTAGATCCCCTCTCCTCATATTTGAGAAGTCATCCACATATATAATATATAGCATATCCTCCAGCTCCCCACGCCTCTCTATATCCTCTATATCTGGGCTATCTATCGGCTGGTATATCCTCGGCACCTTCCTATACCCCCTCTCCTCATAATCCAGAACTATCTTCTTAAGCCCCTCTAGATCCCTTTTAAGCTCTTCGAAACCCTCCTCAAGAGATCTATAGGATTCCTGGCATATCCTCAGCCTCTCCATGAGGGATGATGCAAGTCTATCCCTCTCAACATCTAGCCTAATCCTCCTCTTAAACTCCTCATACTCGCTCGCCACTCTTCTAAGCTCTGCCTCTAGCTCTCTAACCCTGTCTATCAGGGATTGTCTCTCGGATAGGAGGGCTGAGATCCTTGCTTCGAGGTTCTTAACCTTGCTCTCCTCCTCTATAACCCCTCTAACGATCCTCTGGATAACCCCTATCTCTCTACTTAGATCCCCCTCTATCTCTAAGAGGAGATCCTCGATAGCTGATTCTATTGCAGAGGCTATAGTCGAGCCCCTTATAATCTCGGCCTTAACCTTGTGGGATGGGATCTTTATCTCTAGGGATTCTAGGATCCTCTCAACCTGCTCGAACTTCTTGGAATACTCCTTATATGCTAGGAGACATGCTGCCAAGGCATCCCTCTCATGTATAGATCCAACCTGGTGGCCTGTTGATGCTACTAGAGAGCTCTTCTCCGAGTCGCTCACAACATATTCAGGCTCATATACCTTTGCGTTGAAGGCTGCTGCAACCCTTCTAACAGCATCTGGCAGGGGTTTCTTATCACTTGCAACCAATATGGGTGTGCCGTATTTTATAATCGATGATATTGCCTGGTATACATCGCCTCCCCTTATAGTCTCTGTCGCTATAACCCTCCCATCTAGATCTATTACAGCTATTCCATAGGCAGCCCCTGGATCTACACCGACTATCACGGGTTTTAATTTCCTCTCAACATCCTCAGAGATCATTATCTTAGTCCTGGCTATAGGTTTAACCCTAACGATAACATATCTCCCCCTCTTACTCCTAACAATCCCTGAAAGCCTCTCCCTCGGGGCATCTACTATGAAGACAGCCCTGTCCAACCCTCCCTCGGATTTTCTATAGGATAGCTGATAGGGTATCCCCTCCCTATCTAGGGCCTCCTTGATCTTTCTAACATATCTCAGCACAGCTGTTCTGAGGCTCCTCAGATATCTATCCTCAGAGCTACCCCCAGCCCTACCAGATCTCCCTTTGGAGACAACTATCTTTGTTCTCTCCTCCCAAACCCTTATAGCCTGCCCAATACCCTTCTGACCTAGCATAGCTAGGATCCTGGCTGTGGTCTGTGGATCCGGCTTTCTCTTTATATCTAGAAGCCCGTGCTCGGCAGCAACCTCCCTCAGATCTCTATACCCCGTTGCTATGTCGAATGTTGCTAGGAGTATCTGGCTCTTATATGGGAATAGCGATAGGATCTTAACGAGCTCCCTCTTAGATCTTGCGAGCTCATATAGGTTATCAAGAACAATATAGTCTGGCTTATACTCGAGGGCTAGCCTGATAACCTTTGCAAGGGGTATGTCAGAGGCCTCGTATATGACCTCGCCGTTCTTCACAATCGATATGGCGTATGTCGCCTTTAGCCTAGATGCTGGGCTCCCCCTATAAAGATCTATTCCCATCGAGACTAGCTCTCTCTCACCGATCATCATAACCCCCCACAACCCTTTTAACGAGAACCCCTGCCTCTACCTCTAAACCAAATCTCTTTCTGAAGAACTCCGCTATGTACCCTAGATCCCTCTCCAGGATCTCTATGGCGTTATCCTCACTTGATCTAATCCACTGTGGCCAGTCGATCACATATGGCTCCTCACCCTCGCTAGATACTATGACATTATATGGGCTTAGATCTCCATGGACTATGCCGGCCTCTTGATAGGCTTTTCTAGCCGTCTCCACTATCCCCTCTAGAACAGCTTGTGGATCCTTTAGATCCTTCGCCCTATATAGATCTACACCCTCTATATAGCTTGTAACAATAGCATTATACTCCCTCCCAAAGGCCCTGGGAACCCTTGCCCCCAGCTTCCACATGGCATCCAAAGCCCTATACTCCCTCTCAGCCGAGACAATGCTTCTAGCACCCCACCAGAGCTCCTCGAATCGTGGGCCGTAGCTCCTCACCCTAACTATATGTCTGAAGCTCGTGATCCCTATCCTATGGAATTTAACTGCTAGAGGCTCTCCACCCTTGGTTGCTAGGTATACAAGGCTCTCCTTCCCAAGCCCTATCCTCTCGCCAAGGCCATCTATCAGCCCTCTTCTCAGTAGGCCGTGTAGGGAGGCTATGTTAAGCCCTGTGAATGTTAGTCTATACATCGTTGGATAGCTCTTATGAGGGGTTATCAGCTTGTTATCAACAAGGTTTCTCAAACTCCTATAGAGGATGGAGTCGGGTATACCGGTTCTAGCCCTTATAACATCTGCCGGGACATATTCATATAGCTTTGCAACTGAGGCCATGCTCCTCAGAACAAGTATCTCCTCTCTGCTAAGCCTCGAGTATATCTTCCAGAGCAGGGTCCACCCTCCAGCTATGTAAGCCCCTTCTCACCATATTCTGTGGATATATATAGGATCTGGCTACCCCTTATCAAGATCTTCCCAAATTTCGTTGCAGGCTCGTTACTACCCTCCTTAACCTGTACAGCATCGCTGAGAACCACGTTCATTGTGCCATCTGTAAGGTCTAGCCTTCCTATGAATTCAGAGCCATCCTTCAGCTTCACCATCACAGTCTTCGATGTAGCTGATCTCAACACCTTTATAGGGCTCTCAGGCCTCTGATGGACTGGCAAGACATGCCCCATCTAGATATAAGGACGAGACATTAATAAAGCTTAGCCTCGAGTGGATGCCTGCTACCATATTTTCGAGCTATATCTAAGCCTCGCCAGATCCTCGTCTCCCGAGGGTTTTCTAAGTATATATAGCTTTTCGTGGTAGATTAGGAGGAAATCCCTGTTCCTCAGCTTCCTCCAAACCTCCCTCGTTGTCTTCATCTTATGCTGGATCTTCACCACCTCCTCCCTCAATATAAAGCCCCTTCTAAGGAGGATCTGGAGGACGTGGTGGGATATTGGAACATAGTGCTTGTGGATCCTTGTATCCCCTATGAGAATACCTAGATACCCCCCTGGCTTTAAAACCCTGTATATCTCCCTAGCAACCTGGTCCATGAGCTCTAGATATTCCTCAAGGCTTTTGGAGCACGAGAGATCCCCTTCACCACAGCTCTCCCCATAGCCTATTATCCTCCAATATGGTGGGTGGGTAGCAACAAGATCTACTGAGTTATCGTTTAAAAGGGATAGCCTTCTAGCATCCCCATGATATATCTTTGACCAGCTCCCAGCTATGTTAGAAGCTGTGGGAGAGCCTTTAAACCTCTCCTCAGCGGATCTCTCAAGCCAGTATAGCCTGTGAAGGGCTAGGATAACAGCGCCGTAGTTTATATCAACACCAATACAATTCCTCCCAAGAAGCCTCGCCTCTATACATGTTGTGCCAGAGCCAACCATAGGATCTAGAACGAGATCCCCTGGCTCTGTATACATCTCAATCAAAGCCCTAGCCATCTGGGGAGCCCAGTTACCCCTATAATCACCCCTATGGGTAGCCCAGGAACCCCTTTTAGGAAAGCTCCAAACAGTTGTAGAGATATCTGTGAGCTCCTCATCAACAGGATCGAGCCTCTTAACCTCTATAGGCTCCAAAACAACCTCCTGATCCTCAACAAAAACCCTCCTATTCCTAGATATATACTCCAGATACTCATCATAGCCAACCTCCCTCATAGGAAACCCCACCTATGATCCATATATATTTCAAAGCCTATCTATAATAGCCACAACAACAAGCTTTCTCAAACCCGCCCAAACAGATCCATGCTAGATGAGATTATCCAGCGAAAATAGGAAACCCGAAATATACCCTATATTATAATATTATAATATTAGGTAGATATCCCTAGAAGTTAATCGCTACACCTGTTAAGAGCCTAACATTTAGGATATATAGCTATGCAATAGCTTCACAACAACTCTATATGTATACTCGGCATGCTCAAGCGCCTCCACAGCATCTTCCATATCATATAGCTCATCTGGTGGAACACCGCTTTCCTCATCACCATACATCGATGTTTCCCTCTCTCTTCTCAACTTCCTCGAAATCCTAGCTAGAACCCTTATCTCGTTTTGAAACCACTGTGGAAACCTTAGAGCCTCACGCTTTAAAATAGGCCCTACATCACGCCATTTAGGAGGCTCTATACCCACGAGTCTTAGGGCTGCTTTAAGCATTAGCTCTACAGCTTCTTGGCATTGTCTCACCACATATGGGTAGTCGCCTCTATCCAGAGCCTCTCTAGCATGGTGTAGCCTTTCCTCAGCTTGTCTGATATATGCTCTAGCCATCTCCTGGTTATTCAATCTCTATAACCTCGCCAAATCTATAGTCCTTCTTAAGCCTCCAATACCATAGCTTGCCCACTCTAACCCTCTCGGCTCCAAGCTCCTCTAATCTTCTCCTTAGCCTCTCTAGTATTGATTGCATGAAACCATCTCTATCATATAGTATTACCGCGTCATAAGCCATGTCTAGATATAGTGGTGTTATCTTCGAGGCCTCCTCAGGAGATTTTATTATTGGTGAGAAGTCCACATAGTAGCCCATTGCCTCAAGCCCCTTAAGATCCTCCTCAAGGGATTCCTCGATCTCCATGAACATCTCCTGTCTCCTAAGCCTACTCCTACCAGGATCCTTCACAACTATTAGAAGATCGACATCGCTATCCCTCCTAGCCTCACACCTAGCAACAGATCCATAGAGCACGACAGATACAAGCCTCTCACCAAGCCTAGCCCTCATAACATCGAGAAGCCTAGACAGTAAACCCTTATAAGGCTCGCAAACATCATCTAAACTCTTAAAGCCCAAACCACCTCAGCCCCCTATAGCATCTCTCAAGGGCTTTCCATAGATGGAGCAAGGGGCCATCAATAACTATTGGCTTTACAGCTTATAACCTAGCTCTGGATCGGTGTATAGCATTTGTATAGCTAATAGCATTAAATGTTATGAGGATAACCTCTACCCATAACCATTAGACTAGAGAGACATAGCCGTTAGGCTCAATACTCGAATATTGCTAGCATGGTTTAAATATGTACCAATGATCTGTTTATCCTAGGTTCCATAGGTATATTCGGTAATGCGATGCTATATTGTTAATCATAGCATTATCTAGATCCCATTAGATCACGGTCTTTTATGGTTGGTGTTTATATTGATTATCGCTAGCCAGTATAGAGCTGTATCTATCGATCTCCTTTAAAACCCTTTCGAGTATCTCTATAATTGTTTTCATAGATCTATTATCTCTATTCTTTATTGCCTCCTCAAGCCTAGAGATCCAGGGTAGCACGTGTTCTCTATAGATTATATTTAAGGCCTTTATAGCCTCTCTAGCTAGCTCCCTATCTCCCTTGATATATGCATATGCTATTTTAGCTAGGATGAGAGATAGGAATTCAAGTTCTACAGATAGATGATCAGACATCTCCCCAACCTCTCTAACCCCGAAGGCTCTGTAGAGGCTTCCAAGTGTTGCTTTGAGGACTATGGGATCGCCTCCCATATATGCTGATTCATATAGGGGGATCCCTATGGGGTGTAGCTTAGCAACTAGATCTCTATCTATAGATATATCCCCATAGATCTTCTTAGCAGCGATCTCTAACCCCTCCTGGCATCTAGGCATGTGATTGGGGTTTTCTGAGAAGCATTTAGCAAGATTATTATATATTGTGGCAAGCTCTATGAGCTCTGTGACATATGTGTCTATAGAAGCCATCGCCTATCCCTCAAGCTTTGCTAGGAGAAGATCTGATATTGCCTTTCTACCGCCCCTCTCACCTCTTCCACCCTCCCATATGGCGAATGCTATGTAGAAGAGATCTCCTGGCCTAAGATCTATCTCCCCTAGATCCTTATCAGAGGCTCTCAAAGGCTTTGCAAGAACAACACTCCAAACACCGTTAACCCAAACGCCTTTTCCAGATGCATCCTGGGTTCTGAATGGTGTGATCGTCCCTGGGCCCCTCCCAACCAACTTGGCCACGGGGGATGCTCTCTTAGGCTCTGACATTATATTCCCAGCTCTTAGACCTGCTAGCCATTTTAGGGCTTCTTGAGGCATTTCAGAAAGCCTAGCCGGCTTACCCTCATTGGCTATTGTTCCCGAATATGGTGGGTATCCGTCTATAGCTATGTTGGGATATAGATCCTCGATCTCCATCCTCCCCTTATCAACATCGGCTTGCCAATCAGCCCTCCAATTCAGAATCGTTGCTGGATAGCTTTTAGAACCCATCTGCCAAGCCCTGGAAAGCTCTTCACCAGGTATCCCATAGGGGAGCAGCATAACTGCACATTGATCCGCGAATCTATTGATATCGAGGACATCCACGTTAGCCTCCCTATCGAGCCACTCAAGTCTAAATGCTATATATTCACCATCATGAAGAGCCCTAACCCTCACACTATTAACAGCTGGGGTTGGGTTCAATGGATATGTCATTGTCTGCCCCACAAGCTCTACATTATACTCTCTGGAGAGGCTCCACAGATTAGATGTAGGATCTATAGGCGCCTTATCAACCCTTTTAACAACTATATGTGGCGTTGGTATAGCTATTTGGGCAGGGGTTTGGATGGTGGGTGTAGCAGTTGTTGGTGTTGCCACAGGGGTTCTCTGGATGGGCCTGGGAGCTATTCTTGAGAGAAAGTGAAGGCCAGAAGCTATAGCCCCGATAACCGATGCTCCAATAGCTAGGAAGAGAAGGAATCTCCTTCTATCCCTACTATCTCCTTCAGCCATACGCCACACCCCCTAGGGGTTATTTCTAAGATATAGATTGAGCGCTGGATCATATCTAGGCCTTATATAGACAGGCTCCTTTATAGGAACCCTCACGATCTCGTGGCCCTCCTCATCATAGCCTGCAACATATTCACCATCAATGATCTTGAATTTAGTGTATATCCTGTCAATGCTATTAGCAAGTGTTAGAGCTCCCAGAACCTCTACATCTCTCTTCATAATAGCTGCTATATAGTTATCGATGGCCTCAACACCCATTGGCCCGAAGAGCATTTGTATGAACCTCCTATCAACATGGATCGGTGGTATATAATATATATTGGGCTCTAGACCCAGCTGCGGTAGATGTGGCACAGCAATCCTCTTTATATGTACTAAGAAGTCAACGGGGTTCTCTGGATTAGCGTTTTCTGGAAGACTTATATAGCCGAAGATCCTTATCCTCCCAATGCAGTTTCTAAAGCATCTCGGTATAATACCCCTTTCAAGTGATGGGTAGCAGAAGATACACTTCTCCGAGATCCTTGTCTCAGGGTTATAGAATACCTTCTTATATGGGCAGCCTCTAACACACTCCCTATAACCCCTACATCTAAGCTGATCCACAAGCACTATCCCATCCTCCTGCCTCTTATATATAGCCATTCTAGGGCATGCTGCTAGACATGCTGGGAATGTGCAGTGATTACAGATCCTTGGCATATAGAAATGCCATATCCTGTGGGGATAACCCCTTATATATCTCGTCTTACCATCGACAGGGCTGCTAGCCATATCCTCACCTATATTTGGATTTGCATAGTCATATGGCTCTGGTAGATATCCCAGAACCCTCTCACCAGCCTTGGCAGCCTCGAATATTGTTAGCCCTCTATATACCCATCTATCACCCTCCTTCCTCCATCTCTGAACACCGAGCATGCTGAGGATCCTAACATCGTATCCAAGGGGATAGGATCCCCATGGCTTTGTCTCAACATTGTTCCAGAACATCATCTCCTGACCCTTACCACTGGTCCACGTGGTTTTACATGCTAGGGTACATGTTTGGCATCCAATGCATTTATTGAGATTGAATATCCCAGCAGCCTGTCTCTTAGGCCTTCTAGCCTCGTATGGATACTCCATCTCCCTACCGATCTGCCAGTTATAGACCCTAGGCATTCTACTCCACCTCGACAAAATCGCCTCTTAGATATCTCAGCATATCCTCACTCTCATATCCAGGTCTATAGCCCTTCTTAGCGGGTGGCCACAGATCCTTCCCATCGATCCCACCAGCCTCGAGCTTAACAAGCTTGACAAAGCTCTCCCTAGGAGCCCCTACGGGGCTATGCATATCCAGCGCGAACCCCTTGCCAAGAACCTGGAGGAAGGGTGTTTTCCTAACAAGGCTATCCGTCATAAGTGTTGGCTTAAGCCATGTCCTTACAACGGATTGATGCCCCCCATATCTATAGGAGCTTATATAGAGGGTTCTAGGGTTCATGGCGAGCCTATCCCTCCTCTTCTCATGACCCTCAACCGTTCCATGGCTTGCCATGTAGAAGTTGAACCACACCTTACCATATCCAGGTGGGAGTGAGGGGTTATACTTGGCCCTTGCAACCCAGCGGAACGCCTTATAATCCTCACCCTTTTTATCCCTTCCTATAAAGGGAAGGTAGTTTGGATCTCCCTCTACAAGGATATAATCACCATCATCTATCCCAAGCCTCTTTCCATCAAGCGGGTTTATCTCAACATATCCCTCAGCTATCCATGGCATCCTAGGATCCCTTCTATATGGATCTGCGAATGGTGTGAACACCACAGCATCTATATCTACGCCCGATGCAAAGGTATGTATTAACCCCCTATGCTTGGGGCTTGGAAGGACATGTGTATATCCCAGCCTAGCTAGTGGGTGTTTGGTTGTTTTAACCATATCCCATGGCTTGACAACGTTTCTAACCTGTCTAACCTCCTGATCCGTGTTATTGGGGTCTATACCTAGATCCTCAGGCTTTATAGGCCTAATAGCTGGGTGGGGCTTGGCCACTATAACGTTTGGCTCGTATGGGGTTCCATCGATTGGCTCTCTATATACTGGGAGGTTCTCGCCAGCAGCTATGAACTCGTCCTCTTCGCGGTAGAACTCAAGCCTGCCTGTTTTTGTATGGAATGGTATATCCTCAGCTGTGTTTTCAAAGCCAACTACGATGGGTGTGGTTCTTGTGTGATAGACATATGGAATACCCTGTGAGGATTTTCTATCTAGCTCCTCAAAAGTTAGCCCCCTTGTTGAGGAGCTCATAGATAGCACTCTATTTATGTAGACCTCTACCTTGTTCTCATACACGAATCTCCAGTAGTCCTCAAACCTCTTATCACCTGTGATCTCGCTTAGCTTTTTAGCTATCCCAGCCCATACCTCTAGATCATCTCTTGTATCGAATACCTTCTTCATAGGCGTTCTAACGGCGGAGGCTATGAATGGTGTTGTTGTACTTAGAGCTATATCTGGGAGTTTCCTCTCTAGCCAGCTATCGACGCCAAGCACTATATCTGAGTATTCACAGCTGAGGGTCCAGAACCATTCTAGGGTAACGATCAACTCGATCTTTGGGAGTGTATTTACTATAATGTTATAGGCCCACTTAGCATTCCCGAGGATGGAGTTTGAGTTAGCAAATATCATGGCCTTCGTGGGCGTTGGTATATGGCTCCAGCCTGTGAAAACCCTATTACCTATAGCGAGGATTCTATCTCCATATGCATAGTAGTGAGCCGACTCAGGCTCCCAATACGTCTTTACCCTAGCTGGTTTCGATGGATCTAGCTCTATGTTAAATGGATCCTCTGCTATATATTGTGAAATCCCGTTGAGGAGATCTAGCTTGAAGTTCCCTGCATAGCTCCCAACACTACCAGAGATCTTTCCAACACATCCTACGAGGGATGCGAGGAGAAACACAGCTCTGTCCTTGAGATCTCCGTGGTAGAACTGGTTAACCCCCATACCAGTTGCTATGAGCACCCTACCTCTATGGTTGGCTAATAGCCTTGCAACCTCCACCACAGCCTCCTCGGGAACCTCTGTGATCTCTGACACAGTCTTTGGATCAAAGTTATCTATGACATATCTCTTTATAAGCTCGAACACCGTGGCAACTTTGATTCTTTTGCCATCTACTGTTTCAACCTCATACTCCCCCTCTAAGGCTGGGTCTATGCCTAGAGCCTCTAGATGCCTCCCAATATGATCCCTTGTAATCACTTTCGGCGAGTTGCTCCTGAGATCCCATACCACGAAATCATCTATCTCCTCTCTTAGCCTAGATGGTATATATACCTCGCTCTGAAGATATGGTGGGGGAGGCGCTTCATCCGTTACCCTGGTGTTGTTTTTGAGGGGGTGTGGCCTATAGCCTGGGATGATATCCCTTGCTCTTAGAAGCTTCAGAGTATCGAGTCTAACTAGGAGTGGGAGATCCGTGTATTTCTTTATATAGTCCTCATCATAGAGCCTCTCCTTAATTATAACATGTATAAATCCTAGGGCTAGGGCTGTATCGCTCCCAGGCCTCACTATAAGAACATAGTCAGCCTTATTAGCTGTTGCCTGGTAGTCCATGGAGATTACAACCACCTTAACACCCCTCTCCCTAGCCTCTGTGAGCCATGATGCGGCTGCCATCTTAGTTGAGATCCAATTCATACCCCAGATAACAACTACATCAGCGTTCTCCGCATTGCTTAGATGCCAGTCAAAGGTTTTATAGCCTGTGACCATTGGATGTCCAGGGGGTAGATCTGTGTGCCATGCATAGTTATCCCAGCCCCTCGCACCCCTAGCCCTGCCAGGATCTACCTTCCTTATATATGCGTCGAGCAGGGCCAGCATATTAGCGAATCTATATGCACCAGCTATTCTGAAGACGCCGCATAGCGGCATGCCACCCCTCAGCTTTATAGTTGAAACACCGCAGCCAGCCTGTTTCCTAATCATCTCCTCTGGATATCCCTGGAGCCTTAGCTTCTTCTGCCCATCCTCACCGCTATACGTAGAGGCTATATTGATCAGGGCTCTAGCTATTATCTCGAAGGCCTCATCCCAGCTAACCCTTATAAACCCCTCCCTACCCCTGCCAGAGAAATAATCCTGTGGAGGTAGACCTGTGATAGGGTCTCTTGGAAATCCATCTCTATACCATCTATAGAACCCCTCCCTAACATATGCACCCTTAACCCTCCTAGGAGAGTAAACCCTTCTAGGGAGGGCAGCGCCTGTAGCACATGTCATTGGATCCCATCTATGGGATACCTTATTCCCATAGATATCGGTTGCCTCGCCATAGCCATATGTAGGATCCACATATAATACATAGCCACCCTTGCTATAAGCCCTCAAGAGACAGATGAATGTACAGTTAGGTGCACATAGAAATACGAAGGAGCTGTCAGGGCTATATATATCCCTATATATATTCTCCCAACCCCTGTTAGGATATTGCTCCAAAGGGTTGATCGAGGGTTCTATAGGCTCTATAAACTCAAATGCTAGGAACTCCTCAGGGAATCGGGAGAATAGGGTGGCAAGGGCTGCTGAAGACGCTGCTCTGAGAAAATCCCTCCTAGTAAGCCTAAACAATGTATCCCCGCTAAGTCAGCTAACCCTGGTTTTATCCAGGGAACCTAACCTTTTAGATTATGCCTAGCCACGCTAAGCTATATAACTTTATAAACCAATATCACGTCTAAAATATCTTTAGAATAAACTATATATCTATAGAGGCTCTAACAATATATAATAGAAAATTATAGTTGTATATGATATATTATGCACATGTATACAGCTCACCCATAGATCCCCCTTTTAAAAAGCTATGAAGTGTGATTTTAAATATTTTTTAAACAGATCGTAATTATCAGCGGAACATCTACATTGCTCCCCTTCAGCTATAGGATAACTCTGGATTGCTAGCTATCCGAGGATCCTATCTAGCTTCTCTACTATTTTCCAAAGCCCTTCTCTCAATGTCTCATTATCTGTTGTTTCGGGCATCTCCTTGATCTCTCCCTATAAAGCTCTGATCTTGGGTTTCCCTCTTATCAATGCCAGGTAGATCAGAAGCTTCTATTTATAGCTGGTATCCCCACTCCGAGAAGTGCTTTCAGCTGTGAAGAGTATTCTGAATGTAGGGGATTTAAAGCTAGACATACATGTTTAGATATCATTTTAGCTCTAACTTATAACTACTAGTTGAGCTGGAGGTTTGCTAGATGAGTGGGGAGTATCCTATGCTGCTGCGTAGAAGGGCATTGAAAGCCCTTAATTGGGCTGAGAGGGCTCTTGAGGAGGGTGACTATGACACGGCTGCTAGGGAGGCTGAGTATGCGGCTCAACTATATCTAAAATCAATTATATATAGGGTTCTGGGGGAGGAGGTTAGGGGTCATAATATTAGGGAGCTAATGGGGGTGCTAATCTCAGCTCTCTTGGAGGAGGGATTTTCTGAGGAGGCGAACATGCTGGCTGATTATAGTAGGAGGAAGAGGAGGGAGCTGGCGGAGCTTAGTGAGGCACATACCAGGGCTACATATGGTCTTGTTGAGTATACAAGGGCATCTGCGGAGTTATTGGTTAGGATTGCACGTGATATTGTGGAGATCCTTAGAAGGTTGGAGGTGAGGATATTTGGTGGAGGGGAGGCTGAGACTGCTAAGCATGTGGAGGAGCATTGTAGTTAGGGCTGCTAGAGCTATTAAGAGAGCCTATCCCGATGCTGAGATCTATGTATTCGGGGGTGCTGCCGAGGATAGGCTGACGATTATGAGCGATATAGATCTAGCGGTAGTGCTGGAGAACCCACCAGGAGATAGCAGCGAACTTCTTGCCAATATATGGGGGCTTCTCGAGGAAGAGGGCATACCGCTCTACTACCCTCTAGAGGTGCATATCCTAAGTAGAAGGGACTTCGAGAGGTTGAAGGGATCGAAGGTAAAGCTAACATAGCAAGCATAAGCCTCACTCTATGGAGGGTTTTTAAGCTTTAGATAATTACAGGGTATGGGATAGATGTATCTTAGAGTCTAGAGACTATTATCTCAAGGGCGAAGATGACAGAGAGGTTGATGAGGAGAGCCGTGGATATCTAGTCAATCTGCTTAGGAGTAGGAGTGAGAAGGCACTAGCTAGGGCTAGAAGGGATTTAGAGGCTGGTGATTACGATGGCGCTGTATTCGATGCCGAGCAGGCTGTCCAGCTATATCTCAAATCCATTATCCTCGAGTATACAGATGCCGTGCCGCGAACCCATAATCTTAGGATGCTCCTCAACAGCGTGGGAGAGCTTCTAGGTGCTGGTGA
The DNA here is from genome assembly GCA_038897115.1 of Sulfolobales archaeon. Lineage (NCBI taxonomy): Archaea > Thermoproteati > Thermoproteota > Thermoprotei > Sulfolobales > Sulfolobales archaeon. Next base: position 16,565 of record JAWAXC010000041.1, read on the forward strand.
GGATTTCAGGGAATTTATAAAGAGGAATAGATACAAGCTTCACACGCTAGAGGATGCATATTACTCCGCTAGATACCTCCCAAAGGTGTTTTCTAAAGATGATGCGGAGGAGCTCGTGGAATTCGCTGGGGAGGTGATAGAGTTTGTTAGATCTCATAAAGCTGATAGGGCTTCTGGGAAGAGATAGGCTAGATCCTTTAGAGGTCTTCGAGAGAGTTAAAGCTGTTGTAGAGAGTATGGGGTGTAGAGCATATATAATTGGTAGCAGGGCAGAGGGTAGGGAGGTGCCTGCAAGCGATATAGATATCCTGGTTGTCTGTAGAAACCTACCAGCCTCAATGCTTGAGAGGGGTAAGATGAAGGCTGAGATATTAGAGAAAGCTGGTGTGGAGGACTATGAAGATGTGCATATAGAGCTAATAACAGAGGATCTCGCCTGGTTCTACAGAAAATAGCTATGATCACCCACACCTATTATCTCTCCTCACATACCAAAGGTTAGAAGCCTCGCCTTTTAAGGCGGGGAGCGGTAAGCTTATAATCTTTCTTCTACGTAGTAGTGTTTGAAGTTGGTGCGCGGCGAGCCTAGCAGGCGAGGAGCCACGCACTGCCCGCAGCTGACGGCGGGCCCTGACCCAAGGCGATGATGCAGCCTCCGTGGGGCTCCAGAGAGATGATGGTAGCCCCAGTGGGGGAAGAACCCCCGCCCTTCAAGGCGGGGAGCCATCAGCCTCTCTATATTCATAGCCTTTACTAGGAGGACTGCTAGTGATAAATCATGGTTTTGTTAAAGGGGTTCTAGTTTCATTGCGGTTTGTGGTGGTTGGTTTCACTGCTTGCCTCATCACTCCCTGTCTAGCCAGCCTACCTGCCCTTTGGGAGCCGCTCTCCCTTGGGCGAATAGGCTGGTTTCATCGAGCAGCTTCCTCTCCCTCGCATTGCTTATAGAGTATCATAGTGCTGCCCTCTAATCGAATGACTAGCTATGAAGCTTCTAAGCTTATCTACTCTCTATACTTCAAAAACCAGCGAAGGTGTAACCTGCTAGCCCATAGAATCTCTAGGTCTTTAGATATCTTTACAGCTGGAGGCATCGCTCTTTAAGGTGGTGGGTAGTCAGTAGATCCTGGGGATATATGATTGGATGTTCTAATATACATAGGGATCTGCGTTTTCATTGGTATCTCTTGAGGAGGCTAGGAGGAGGATTTCTAGGGCTGTGTTTAGAGAGCCTAGTGTTGTTTATCTAAGGCCTTGGGAGGCTATGGGTATGATTGCCGCTGATCATGTGAGGGCTTTGAGGGATGTTCCCGAGGTTAGGGTTTCTGCTATGGATGGCTATGCGGTTAGATCTAAGGATCTTGAGAGGTATAGAATGCTTAAGGTTGTTGGAAAGCTATTCCCAGGCGATGCCCCTGGCGAGGTTGGGGAGGGCGAGGCCTTCTACGTGTCTACAGGTGCCCCGATACCTAGGGGGGCTGATGCTGTGGTGAGGCTCGAGGCTACCAGGGTTGTGGGTGGCTATATAGCTCCTGTTGAGGATGTTTGGAGCGGTAAGGATATTGTGGAGGTTGGTGATGTTGTTAGAAGGGGGGATATAATAGTTAGGAGGGGTGAGATCATATCGCCATATGCTGTGGGCCTCATGATAAGATCTGGTGTTGGGGAGGTGCCTATATATAGGATCAGGATTGGCCTCATAGCTGTTGGGGATGAGCTAAGCAGGTTCGACATGGAGGAGCCAGGGATCAAGGATCATATATCACCTATTATAATAGGGCTGGCTAGCTTTGCTGAGAAGGAGTATCTGGGGGTTGTTAGGGATGATGTTAATGAGATATCAAGGATCCTTAGACATGCTCTCTCAAAAACAGATATCGTGATCACCTTGGGGGGGACGTCGGTGGGTGAGAAGGATCTTGTTAAAAAAGCGGTTTCACAGGTTGGGGAACTCCTATTCGAGGGGGTGGATGTTAATGTGATTAAAAGGGGGTCGGTGGCGATCTCAGATGGAAAACCAATCATAATACTCCCGGGACAGTGTGTAAGCTCCGTAGCATGTTACCACGAGCACGGTCTCCACGTGATCTCAAGAATGGTTGGAAACGAGCTCAGGGTCTTCGAGAAAGCAGTTCTAGGATCCGAGATAGATGCTAGGCATAAGATGCACAGCCTATACCTCTTCAAACTAGAGGGTGGGAAGGCATATCCACTTAGATGGGGGCCTGGACAATGCTTAGAACTCCTAAGAGCAGATGCTATGGGTGTGATCCGAAGAGATCAAAGGTACAGGGTTGGTGATGAGATAACTCTTCAGAGGCTTATCAAAATAGCCCAGCCAATAACAACATATATCGATCAGGGGTATTAAAGCTTCTGGTGAGAAAGGTATTCTAGCGATCTGCGGGATTAGAAGCTATATATGCTGGAGCATCAATATAAGATCTAGCGTTGCTATGAGATCCTAAGGTAGATAGGTAGGATATCTTAAACCAGAATAGATCATATGGGATATAACTGTGTAGATACAGGTATCTAGGGGATTACTGCTTGTCTATAGGCTCTACCCTCGATATCAAGGATCTTTTAAGGTCTAAATGTGTGATCCATGTCATAGGATCTAGGGATAGTGGGAAGACAAGCGCAATTGTAGAGGCTTTGAAGCACCTCTCAGCAATGGGCTATAAGGTGGCTGTGATCAAGCATACCCACCACAGCGTTGACACCCCTTTTAAAGACACCTGGAGATATATCCACAATGGCGGGGCTCTAATCTCTGTTGCTGTTAAGGACTTGGGCGAGGAGATAGCTATATTTATAGACGGCAATAGAGGTGGAGACGCTGCTAGGGAGGTTCTCTCTAAAATCATAGAGTCTGTGGATCTAGTTATTGTAGAGGGCTATAGCGGAGTATATCTCGGCGATGAGATACATATAGATAGACCCTCGGACATACCTATTATAGCAAATGAGATCCTAAGCAGGGCCCTTAAATGCGTAGAAAGATAAGCCAATATAATGA
>JAWAXC010000042.1 GCA_038897115.1 Sulfolobales archaeon
CCTCTCAACAAGGATCTCTACTGGAAGCCCATTCCGATCAGCATACCATGGTGCTATAACCCTATACCCCTTCATCCTTAGATACCTAGCCACCATATCGATCTGGGCATAATGTGCAGCACCACCAACATGCCATTTCCCAGATGTATATGGTGGAGGTGTATCGATTACTATGATCCCCTTATCCCCTCCATAGGTCTCCGATCTATATAGCCCCTCAGCCTCCCACCTCTCTATTAGCTCAACCTCCCTCCTATGATCCCACCTAGTCTCCTTGATCAGATCCTCACCCATAGTCTCAACCTATACCGCTCCTCCAAGTTATAGCTAGTAGAACTATTTAGCTTTGCCCTCAATAAATAATAGCTAATCTAATATATTTTACAGCTGAAAACATAACTACAAAGAGCTAAGAATACCAGCAATGTTATGTCAACCTCGTTATTAACAATCTTTTAATTTACTTAATTGATCAGCCTTGGCTTATCACAATCATATGGAGCTATTGCTATAATAAATTAATATATTAAGAATAGCAGCACTAGAACCCAAGAGAGCAGATAGCAGAGCAATATAGAGGAACATCTATATGGGTTTTCACAGCATCTATGATTTTGAGTAGAGCATATGCTGACACCCTCAAGCCTTTAGCGAGCTATCGCCATATGGAAAAATTAAAATATATCCCCATATATATATATGGAGTCACCATGATTAGGAGGGTGCTAAGTGGATTATTCATCATATTATCGATATTGGGTGCTCAGTTAATAGCGATAGTATCCTTCTCTACCATAGAGGATTCTGATGTTTTAGTGCTTAGAAAAGGTGTAGAATTATGATACCTAAAAGATATAAGAAGATACTTACTCCTAAAGTAGTGTTATCCTTATGGGCAGTTCTCAGTCTAGTTGTTACACCGATAGAGTATGTCTCTGGATACTTTGTTCAGTTTGGTTTCATATACATATTGCTGCGGATTTTAAGCATAGCGGTACCTCTTATAGGGCTTATAGGGATCAATCTATGGAAAGAGAGATTCGATGACTTAGCAGTAGGCTATGTTATTGCTCTTACCATGGCGTTTATCCTTGCACCAACTATTATAAGAAATAGTTCCACATATGACCCCATTCTTAAAATACTCAATAATATTACGATGGTATTAGTGGTTATGGCACTAATCCTAATCCCGGTAGTTCTGTTTCTACATCTCTTTTTACAATCTAAATAGCTGGGGAGTAATTCAATATATAGAGCATAGATCGCTGAAACCAATAAGCATGGAAATATAGTTTTTAACTCTGAGCCCTCCACACTAAATACTAAGGCTTTTAGTTGTAAGGATAAGGATCTAAAACCCTGAACCATGAAATTGTGGTGTGGAGTATGATGAATAGATTTTCATAGCTACATTGAGATGCTATAGCTTATGCAACTAGCTAAGAGGAAAGCAAACCCCGAGTCCCGCGCTATGCGGGATGGGGGTAACATGCCTGGGACAGGGCATGAGGCTGAACTAGGCGAGAGCTTGGGATGTAGCCCAAACCCCTCCGCCCTAACGGAACCCATGCCCTTCAGGGCGGGGAGGAGGTCAGATCCATTTTAAGTTATGTTAATCCTCGGGCATTTTATTCCTTATAATACGTCACAACTAGGTTGATAGCCAGGACAACGGCAGCATTGTATATTATGCATATACTACTCCGGTAGCGGCCACTATAGTACCTAATATAGCTTCTCCAGTTATACCAGGTATTACAGCTAGATATCCTATAAATCCAGATCCCACGGTTGCAATTGCACATTCTCAGATCTTAGGCTAAGTTATTAAAGCATTGCTTGTAATTAATATATTGATGATGAAGCCGCTCCAAACCAAGGGGTGAGGATCTCGCGACGAACTGATCTAATAGGTTAAAAGCCCTGGTGGATAGAATATGTGGATCTCCAGCGGTGGTGATATGTCCTCAGAGAAGGGAGGGGTTCTCCCCGGGGTTACTAGGATAACTACGAAGGTTCCTCTGGATAGGGTTGGGGTTATAATAGGTGGTGGGGGTTCTATCATAGATATGCTTAGGAGGAGGCTTGGCGTCTCTATAAAGGTTGATAGCTCTACAGGGGCTGTGGTTATAGAGCCTATATCTAGCTCGACGCCTGTTTCTAATCTCCTCAAGGCTAAGGAGTATATAGATGCTATTGGATATGGCTTCTCGCCTGAGAGGGCTGAAAGGCTGTTGGATGAGGATCAGGTGTTAGTTGTTATAGATCTGAAGAGCTATGTAGGAGATTCCGAGAATCATTTGAAGAGGATCAAGGGTAGGATCATTGGTGAGGGTGGTAGGGCTAGGAGGAATCTTGAGGAGATAACAAATACATATATATCTGTTGGAGAGGCAACAGTAGCAATTATCGGTGGCTTTGAAGAGGCCGAAGTAGCTAGGCAGGCTATACAGATGCTGATCGAGGGTAGACAGCATACAACGGTGTATAAATATGCTGAGAGGCTTATGGCTGGGCTTAGGAGGAGAAAGCCGGGTCTCTGGTGAGCATTCTGAGAGGTGATCTTGTAGATTGTATAGACAATCTTATAGAGATCTTCGAGAGAGCTAGAGATATCCTTATAGAGCAGCAGTGGTTCCCAGAAGATCCTATGTCTATGAGATGGTGGGGAGGGCTTGAAACACCTCTAGAAATTATGATCACAGCTATACTTGTTAAGCTTAGCAAGTGGAGCTCAGCTCTAAAGGCGCTTGAGAATATGAGGTTAGAAGGCCTAGTAGATCTTGAGAGACTCGCAAAAACAGATCCTGAGAGGCTTGCTAAAACAATAAAAGGCGTTGGGTTCCCAAGAAGCAAGGCTAGAACAATCGTGGAGCTAGCGAAATATATAGCATCAAATGGTGGTATTGACAAGATAGCGGGGAAAGAGACAAACATATTGAGGAGAGAGCTCATGGGCATAGATGGTATAGGGAGGGAGACAGCTGACTCGATACTCCTATTCGCTCTAAACAAACCTATATTCCCAATTGCAAGGCTCTCCATAAGGGTTCTCAAGAGATTCTGCGGTGAAGAGCTAGGAGGATATGAGGATATGAGGAGAGAGATCGAGGAGATAGTGAATAGAGATCTATATAGGTTGAAGCTATTACACGCAGGCCTTGTAACGATTGCAAGCAGGTATTGCAGAAATAGACATCCAAGATGCGGAGAATGTCCATTGAGAGATAAATGCCTATATAGTAGAACCGTGATTAGATCTAACCCCTCTACCGCCTGAAAACAAGATCTTCAGCCCCGATCCCCTTCCCACCATAGAAGGGCGAGGCTTTCAGCTGTAAAAATATTAAGCCTATAGTAATATAGCATATTTGGTGAGCAGTGGAGGGCCCGTAGCTCAGCCAGGCAGAGCGGCGGGCTCCAGTTCGCTATGGGTCGGAAGACCCCCTCTGGGGGGATGATATGGAACTGGAGGGGCGACCCGTAGGTCGGGGGTTCAAATCCCCCCGGGCCCACCACATATGTGAAAGAGCTCCTAATCCATATCTAATAGCTAAGGCGTATCCCCATATTAGGTTATTAGTGTTAAAACGATTGATATTATGAGATAGAGGCTGATGAATACCCTCGGTTCTGAGTTGTGATGTAAAGGCATTTGGCTGAATCTAGGGAGGTGCTACCCGGTAGAACTTCACTATGTTATCTATATGGATTTTATATGCCTTCTCCTCTTCTAAGAGCCCTTCTCTCACAGCCTTCTCCGTGTTCTCAGCGATCTCCCATGGGTAAATCACCTTACCCGGCCTCGATGGATCGTCTATGTAGTCGCTTTCAAACATATATAGCCCCTCACCCAGCTTCCCGCTTATGGCTTGTATCACAGGGTATAGGGCTGGGATCGTTGCTGGGATTCCCATCGATAGCGCGTACTCTGCTAGGCCTGGTTTTGCGTGGTGCATCGCTATCCTTTCTCTCTTAACCCTAAGTCTCTTCACCCTGTTATCTATATCCTTAGCAGTTGCCCATCCCCCTTCTTCTAGATGTAGGTGTGCGATCCCATCTAGATCTCTTATCCCTTCTAAAGCATAGTCTAGGATCATCTCAGCTAGCACCACATAGTGGGGCTTCACCTGGTAGTGGGGCCTGCCTATCTCAGCCACGCCGTCGAGCAAACCTTCTCTAATATATTTCAATGCAAGATCGATTGCCCTTATAGATACACCATAGGCTTCCTCGGGCTTCATACCAAGCTTATCTATCATCTTATCCACCATAGCTGGGTGATAACCCCCTAGGCAAGATACTCTAAGCCCCTTCTCCCTCGCAGCCCTGCACTCAGAGATAGCTAGCTCTAGGGATTTTGTGAACCCCTCTAGATTCGGATCTAGGCCGAGGCTTGTAGGGGGTAGCGATACTATAGCTATAAACCAGCCCCCAACCCTCATAAATCTCTCGGCAACAGCCTTTGCACCGATCCCCCTCAACGGGTTTGTATGTAGATGCGAGTCTGCGTATAGCAAAAAGCAATCACCTTATATATCTAATCCACTCCTCAGGAGGCTTTACCCCCAGCTCCTCCAAGATCTTCAAGATCCTGTCTGAGGGTACTAGATAGTAGAGAGGCCAGTCCCTCAGCCTCGATAGAAGGGCCTTGCTTGTAACACCCTCTATCCCTGAGAGCCTTCTAAATCTAAACGTCGGCTCCCCCTTATCGTTGATCGATACATCCTCCACAACCAAGAAGCTAGGTGGATAGGCTGTATAGTCAACCCTATCCGTCCTAGTACCCCTTCTAATAGGCCCCTTACCATAGATCCCTATTGCTGGGATTGGGAGGAGGGATTTTATATCCTGATATAGCTTTTGATCCATGCTTGTACCCTGGTAATAGACCTCTCCATCCCTCTCCCACTGGCTCGGGTTGAAATGCGTGTTTAGTATCAAAACATGCCCCATATAGATCCCTCTAAACGATCTCGCTCTCATCAAAGAAAAGGGATATCTCGTATTTAGCCGCCTCAGGGCTATCAGAGGCGTGGGCTATGTTCTCGCTAACGGAGAGTGCATAGTCACCCCTTATAGTCCCTGGAGGGGCTTTCCTACCATCTGTGGGGCCGAGGAGATTCCTTACAACGCTTATAGCTGAGTCGCCCTCTATAACCATGAGAACCACGGGGCCTCTTGTTACGAACTCCACAAGCTCCTCGAAAAACGGCTTTCCCTTGTGAACAGCATATAGCCTCTCAGCCTCCTCCCTAGTGAGTTTCTTAAGCTTCATCGCAGCTATCCTCAGCCCCTTCCTCTCGATCCTAGATATTATCTCCCCCACAAGCCTCCTCTCATAGCCATCGGGCTTGATCATGAAGAATGTCCTCTCAACCGGCAGAGGGGTCACCTCCTCTGAGCCCCTAGATAGCTCGCTGTCCATGGAAGCTTCTTAGGATCTCTACCCATTTTGAAGTATTTGAAGCACTTCGAGGAGCAGAACCTCAATATAGATCCGTCGTTCCTAACAAACATGATCCCCGTCCCAGGCGGTATCTGGGATCCGCAGAAGCTGCACCTGTGGATGCTCACCATCCACTCCACCCCGATATATATAGCTAGTAACTCTTTAAAGCGTCCACAGATATATCTATGGGGTTAACATGTCACAGCAGGCTGAGAAGGCTGTGAAGTCCATAATAGAGGAGATAGGTATACCAGCAGAGGTAATCCAGATCATAGGTAGGACAGGTGTTACAGGGGAGATAACCCAGGTTAGGGTGAGGGTTCTAGAGGGAAGGGATAAGGGTAGGATCATTACTAGGAATATAAAGGGGCCGGTAAGGATCGGGGATATAGTGATTCTTAGAGAGACTGAGAGGGAGGCTAGGAAGCTCACAACTAGGAGATAACCCGGTGCCAGGCTTGCCTATCTACAACATATATATAGTCTCGTATAGTGAAGAATCTGCTGAGGAGGTGGAGAGGGAATTATCCAAGGTTGCAAGGATCCTGACTAAGAGTAGGAGTATAGTTGTTAGGAGCTTCTACTACTATAGAGTAGACACCTCCTCAGAGGAGGAAGTAGCAAGGGTTTTAAAGACATATGTTGATAAGGGGGATATATCCTGGTATAAGATTGAGAAGACCATGGGGTGATCCCGGTGGCTCTCCTAGGAACTAGGTATAATCCAGCGGAGGTTGAGGAGAGGGTTAAGAGGTATTGGGAGGATGGGAAGATATATGAGAAGCTTAAGAGCAGGAGATCAGATAAGATCTTCTTCTTCCTAGACGGCCCCCCATATCCAAGCTCACCCACATTCCACCCAGGCACTGGGTGGAACAAGGTTATCAAGGACGCTGTGCTTAGATTCTATAGGCTCAGGGGCTACGGGGTTATTGATACACCAGGCTATGATACACATGGGCTTCCAATCGAGTATCAGATTGAGAAGAGGCTTGGAATCTCGAGTAAGAAGGAGATTGTTGAGAAGATAGGTATAGATAGGTTTATACAGATGTGCAAGGAGTTTGTCTTCAGCAATGTCGAGTCTCTCTCAAAAGGCTTCAAAGATCTAGGTGTTATGATGGATTGGTCAAAGCCCTACATGACACTTAACAACGAGTATATAGAGGAGGCGTGGAAGCTGATAAAGGCTGCTGATGAGAAAGGCCTTCTAGACACGGATATAAGGGTTCTCCACTGGTGCCCAAGATGCGAGACTGTTTTGGCTGACTACGAGGTTACCCAGGAGTATGTGGATCTCGAGGATCCATCGATCTATGTTAAGATGCCCGTGAGGGGTAGAGATAGGGAGTACCTAGTGATATGGACAACAACCCCGTGGACTCTTCCAGCGAACACCTTTATCATGGCTAGAAGTGATGCAACCTATGTAAGGGTTAAGGTGGGGGATGAGACCCTTATCATGGCTGAGCAGGCCGTTGAAAGGGTTATGGGGGAGGCTGGCATCAAGGACTACCAGATTGTTGGTAAGATGTTGGGGAGAGATCTAGAGGGTGTTGAGTATGACCACCCGCTAGAGGATATAATACCCCTGCAATCAATCCTCAAGAACTACCATAGAGTTGTTATCGCAGATAGATTCGTATCCCTGGAAGAGGGTACAGGGCTTGTACATGCTGCACCTGGCCACGGACCTGAGGACTTCGAGGTTGCTAGGGAGAAGGGGTTCCCGGTATACTCCCCTCTAGATGATTCAGGTAGATTTACTAAGGAGGCTGGGAGATACGCCGGTATGGGGGCTAGAGATGCTAATAAGGAGATCATCGAGGATCTAAGGTCTAGAGGGGCTCTGCTAGCATATTCAAAGATAGTCCATAGATACCCGGTTTGCTGGAGATGCAAGACACCCCTCCTCCTAAGGGCTACGAAGCAGTGGATTATAAGGACATCCGCCCTGAGATCCCTTGCTGTGGAGGAGGCTTCGAAGGTGAAGTGGATCCCGAGGTGGGGCTTGGATAGGATGAGGCCCCTGCTCGAGGGTATGCAGGACTGGGTGATATCTCGACAGAGATTCTGGGGTGTGCCGCTGCCTATATGGATATGTAGGAGCTGTGGATATAGAATCGTTATAGGGAGTGTCAGGGAGATCAAGGAATATGGTGGTGAAGAGCCAGCAGATCTTCATAGGCCGTGGATAGATAAGGTAATACTTAGATGCCCTAGATGCGGGGGACAGGCTGAGAGAGTACCCGATGTAGCTGATGTCTGGCTAGACTCAGGCGTAGCCTTCTACGCATCGCTTGGGAGGGACGGGCTTGAGAGGTTTAAGAAGATGGGCCCTGTAGACTTCGTGGTAGAGGGTCATGACCAGACTAGGGGTTGGTTCTTCAGCATGCTTAGATCAGGTTTAATAGTCCTTGGCTCCGCACCATATAAAACGGTTCTTGTACACGGCTTCGTGCTCGATGAAAAGGGTAGGGAGATGCATAAATCCCTAGGAAACTATGTCGAGGTTTCTGAGGTTGTGAAGAAATACGGTCGAGACGCCTTCAGACTATTCGTGCTCTCCAACACAACCTGGGAGGATCTTAAGTTCTCTATGAAGAGGCTTGAGGACTCGCTGAGGGATCTTAATATAATGTGGAATGTCCTTCTCTTCTCCAAATCCTATATGGAGATAGATGGTTATAGATATTCGAGCGATGATCTTGATAGGCTTTCGAACCACCTGAGGATCGAGGATAGATGGATACTCTCAAGACTAGCATCGATAGCCGAGGGGGTTACAAGGGCTATGGAGGAGTATAGGATCCATGAGGCTGTTAACATGCTTAGAGACTTCATAGTAGAGGATCTATCGAGAACGTATCTCAAGATAGTTAGAAGAAGGGTCTGGGAGGAGGAGAACACCCCTGACAAGCTAGCTGTATATGCAACCCTCTTTAGAGCTCTGAAGGCTTGGAGTATAATGGCATCAATAGCTATCCCACATATGGCGGAGCTTATATACCAAGAGCTTGTCAGGAGATTCGATAGCTCGGCTAGAGAAAGTGTTGTCCTAGAGCAGTGGCCGGATATAGAGGATCTCTTGAGATATAGGGATGAGAGGCTTGAAAGAATGTTTGAGAGGTTAAGAGAGGTTTTCGAGGCACTAGCATCTGCTAGGATGAACGCTGGTATAAGGCTTAGAAGGCCTGTTGAGATGTGTATAGTTGCCAGCGATAACGCTGAATATCTAGAGGCTGTTGAGAAGGGCTCGAATGTTATAAGAGAGATGGTGAACTGCCAAGAGGTAATAGCTATGAGGGCTTCAGATGCTCTGGGTAAGATTATAAGGGTTAGGGCGAAGCCAGTGCTATCCTCTATAGGGAGGGAGTTTAGAGGCCTTGCAAAAGAGATAATAGGCTATATAGAGCAGAGGGGGGAGGAGGTGGCGAGGGAGATATTGAGGGGTTCTGTGAAGATTGTTATAGATGGTAGAGAGGTTGTGGTGAAACCCGAGCATGTAGAGATCGTGGAGGAGCCTATGGAGGGCCATGCAGTTGTTAAAAGGGATTGGGGCTATGCAGCGATAACCACGAAGGTCTCAGAGGAGCTGGCTCTAGCTGGGCTTGCTAGGGAGCTCATCAGGAGGATCCAGGTGATGAGGAAGGAGCTAGGGCTAAGCCTCGTAGATACTATAAGTGTGGATATATATTCTGAGGAAGATAATCTCAAAGCAATAGAGAGGATCAAAGAGGTTGTTGCGAGAGAGACTAGAAGCGCATCGATCAATCTGAGGAGATCCCAGCAAGAGGTTAGAGGAGCCCTTATAAGGGAGTGGGAGATAGATGGAGAGATATATGTGATAGCGATTTCAAAGCTATGAATAACACGCCCTTCCTAAACCATAGATTCGCCTGGTTTTTCTAACCTTTTGTCAGCATTTTGAAGTAGATCTTCATGCTCCTAGCATATCTAGAGTTATGGATTCTTGTTGTAAACATATGCCTCCTTCTAATCGGATCTGCAAATATGTTATAGGTTATCTCCTCATCTATCACTATAAAGGGTGATTCTATATAATCGCTCTCATATAGCCTGAATCTATCGATGATACTGGTGTCGCTAAAACCCTCTGTTAGGCTTGTTTGTTGCATCTGCACCATGTTTATATGCCCTTCTAAGAGCATCTTGATATGTCTAATAGCTGGGGATCCTCTGGGTGCGGCATACTCTATAACCACCCCCCTAGATAGAGCCTTTATAGATGGGATTAGAAGCTCCCTCCATGGGAATTCCATGGGCATGTTGCTAGTTGCTATTAAGATCTCTTTCGAAGCCCTCTCTATATCCTCTATAAGCATCGATATAAGCCCCTCTATACTCTCTATCATAACTACACCAGCAAGCTCTTGATCCCCCCTCCTTCTCGGAGATCTTGCTCCGGCCTTCTCTGCAAGTCTATTTATAGTCTCCACTATTCTAGCAGCCTTCTCCCTAGCCATCATACATAGATCTTCGGCGAGCTTGTTAGAGACAACCTCAGGCTTAACAGCATCTATAACAAAGGGTCTCGAAGATATCCTCACTGCGAGGCCCTTCGTTATAAGGGATCTAGCAACGCTATAACATTTAGTCCTGGGTATCCCAGCCACTTGGGAGAGCCTTGAGATCCCCGTTGGCCCTACAAGGATTAAAGCTATATAGGCTTTTGCCTCGTACTCTGTGAGGGAGAAGAAATCCCTTATAACAGCGAGCTCGTCTCCCCCTATTAGCTCGGATATGCTGTTCATAAGATCTCAAACCCACTATATAGATCTAGGTATTACGGATTTATATATCCCCCTATTCACCTCTATAACTCTATATACGAGCCCAATAATGGTCTTAGGATTAGATCTTGTAGACATGCTATTCAAAACTCTCTCAAGAAGATGTTCAAATCACAGCACAAGATCGTGAGGATGGGTTTTCCCAATATCCGTATTAAGATATCTATAGATCCTCCACGAGTATAGCTATTTCCCTCGCCATAGCATCAACAGCTTCCCCCAGCGTCTCTGCCTTTGAGAGTATGTCAATAGCAACACCATAGATCTTCCTCGTAAGCGGGCTTAAGCCGTCTAGCCAGCCTCTTAGGCTGATGGCCCTGCTCATTACCAGGATCTCTATTGATGCTATTCTGAGTCCCAGCTCAGCTATCTCCAATGCTTTGAGCCCTGCGTTGAGGGAGTTGCTAACATGATCCTCGTGGTTAGCTGATGTCGGGGTGTTATCCTGTGTAGCTGGTGTTGATAGGCTCTTAGCTCTATTTAGAAGGGCTGCTGCTAGATATTGCAGCATCATGAGGCCAGAGCTCTTCCCAGGATCTTCTGAGAGGAATGGTGGTAACCCACGGCTAAGATTTTTGTCGAGGATCGCTGAGATCCTCCTTTCGCATTGGATAAGGGCTGGGATCATCGATATGGATAGAAGATCCATGGCTATCGCTATATGGATCCCGTGGAAGTTGCAACCACTAACACACCCACCCCCTAGGATTACTGGGTTATCTGTCACAGCATTTATCTCTCTATCAACAGATGATCTCACATATTCCAGTGAATCCCTCAGAGCACCGAGTACCTGTGGGATACATCTATAGCTATATATATCCTGTATAACTCCTGATCTTCCTAGGTTTGATGATCCTTCTAAGATTCTATGTATATCCATAGCAACCCCTAGGATCCCTGGATGCTTTTTGAGGGATAGCATCTCAAGATCTATGTGCTGCTTCGGCGTCCCCATAGCCTGTATAGCAATTGAAGAGCTGATCTCTAGGGTTTTTAGAAGCTTCTCAGCAGCCACTAGAGCGTGAACCGCTATGGATGTTGACATGGCTGTGTTATTTATTATTGAGAGGGCCTCCTTAGGACCTAGCTCTAGGGGTTTGAGACCTTCTTCGGCAAGCGCCTGTGAAGATCTAAGAATCCTTCCCCCCTTCTCAACAAACCCCACCCCAGCTATGGCAAGTCCTATATAGGCCATTGGTGCTAGATCTCCACTAGCGCCAAGCGATCCATATCTAGGCACTATAGGCACTATATCTCTGTTCAACATCTCTATGAGGAGAGATATAACATCTGGTGATACCCCGGAATATCCTATTGAGAGCTGCCTCGCCAGTATAGCCATAGCACCTCTCACAATAGACTTGTCGAGGGGGTCGCCGGATCCCGCTGCATGTTCCCTCAGAAAATCCCTGGATCTCCTCGCGATCTCAGAGGGATCCACCTCGAAATCCTTCAAACCCCCAACACCTGTGGTTACACCATAGCATTTCCCCCCTCTTCTAATCAGCTCTAGAAGCTCCTCCCTCCTTTTCTTGAGGGTATCATATACCTCAGCCCTGATCGAGGCTCTAGCCCTTCCAACAGAGATCTTCCATATATCTCTATAGCTAACATCTCTTGAAAGATCTATCACCTCCATTGCCAGAATACCCAAACGGATTCGCGCTAATAACTTTTTATCATTACCCATGATCAGCCGGTGTTACCACGTATAGAGGGATAAAAATGTTTAGGAGATATATTGCGATGATAGATCATAGCTATATATTCTTTACAATCGAAAGCCTCGTCCCTTGGGGCGGGGAGGAGGTCAGAATGGAAATCCTAAGCCCATATATATTTGCTAACGAGATGTGAATTGGCAGAGCAATATGTGCAGGATCTTGGTTCTCTTTGGAGGTTCACAGCCTATATCTAGGTATAGGGATGCCCTTATAGAGAGTCTCTTGAGGGCATCGGAATTCGATCCATATGGGGGTTTTCTAACAGGTTCCAGAGGGATAAGCCATAGAGATGGCTGGGGGAGGCTCAGCGTTCTAATCACATCGAGGGGTGTTGAAAAGCTCTCTATAGCCAAGTCCATAGAGCCCTTCTATAACGATATAGATGCTAGGGCTCACCCACATCAGCTAGGATCTCGAGATGGGGCAGCTGTTGAGATGATCCATGTTAGGGCTGCTGCAACGGGTATGCCGATAAACATATTCTCGACACACCCAGCTGAGGCTGTTACTAGTGAGGGCTATAGGCTCTATCTAATCCACAATGGCACGGTGGATAAGAATAGGATTCTAGAGGATCTCGGGATCGATGGTAGAGGCGTATATGCAAGCCTCTATAACGATACATACTTCCTAGCACAGATGATCGCTACAAGGATAAGAAGCCATATAGATGAGGGGATCTTGAGAGAGATCATAGGCTACACGGTGTCAGCACTAAATATAGGGGCTATCCTAGTTAGGGAACGTGATGTAGAGGTGGTTGTGGGCAGCTTCTACAAGGTCTACGATAGAGCTGTTGAGAGGAGGAACTACTATAAAATCTATAGAGCGGTATCGAGCGAGCCGGTCTATATATATTCTTCATCAACAACTATAGATATATATAGGCCTGATCTAGATCTTGAATGGATCGAGATCCCCAATGGCTTATTCGAGGCATATAGGATCTGGTATGACGGCTCGCCTAGGGTTGAGAAGAGATTTGAAACAATTATTCTGGGTGATGGCTAGCATATCATCAAACTGATCCCATCTGGGGCTGGTGTCACGTGATCCCCACACTATTTAGAACGCCTGGTAGCAGGTTTATAAGAGATCCAGAGGATCTGAGGCTAGGCGATGTTGTTAGGAGAAAATGCGATACCAGCTGCGTATGCATAGCAGGCGCTCCCTGGGATTGGAGCACTGCTGGGAGGCCGGGGGCTAGATATGCTACTACCAGGCTAAGGGATTATCTATATAGCTTTAATGTTCATGAGGATATATGTGTATGTGATGCTGGAGACATAGATATAGCTCCAGGCGATATAACCACGACATCCTCTAGAATATACAACGCTGTGGGGGAGCTGTTAAGCATATGCAGAGGCTTCCTACTACTTGGGGGAGATCACAGTATAACCAGATACTCGGTATCAGCCGTGCTGGATAGGAGAGGCCCTGGAGGAGGGTTGGTTGTGTTCGATGCACATCTAGATCTGAGGAGGCTTTCTGAGGGCCTCTCATCAGGAACATATCTCAGAGAGCTTCTAGAAGAGAGGGGATCTGGCTTAAAGGTTGTGGTGGTTGGTGTTAGAAGGCATAGCGTTCCCAGATACATGTTTGATCTGGCTAGGAGGCTGGGTGTTACATATATAGAATCCGAGGATCTAAATCCCAGAGAAGTTGTGAGGATTATAAATGAGATCCTCTCGGAGGCTAAATGGATCTATATAAGCTTTGATAGCGACTCTCTAGATCCGAATCAATGTCCGGGGGTTAACTCACCATCACCCCTAGGTCTAGCTATGCGGGAGGTTGTGGAGATCTTGGATGGTATCTCCAAGACTAGAAGGCTTGTTGGGGGTGATATTGTGGAATATGTGCCAATATTAGATCATGGGGAGATATGTGGAAGGAACCTGGCCTATATAGCATATAGAATGATCCATCTCATGGGATCTTAGCTATCTAGGGCGATCGCTGGATCTCGCAACCCCTTATATCTTTCACCAAAACCCCATCTTTTATAACACATGCTATTGGTTCTCGGCGCATTAGATAGCCAAACCATCTATAGCTCGGCTGTGCCCATAGCACTATATCGGCTCTCGAACCCTCTATAAGGGATCCCACGCGCCCCCCAAGTCCAAGGCTATAGGCTGCGTTAACTGTTGCAGCTGCAATGGCATTTGCGGGGGGTAGTGAGAGGTAGTTAACAGCTAGATCTATTGTTGCCACCATATCGAGGTTCATGAGGGATGGGGAGTGATCTGTTGCAATAGCTATTATCGCCCCTCTCTCTAGGAGCTCCTTAGAAGGGGGTTTCCTACCCACCGTAGCTATCGCGGTGCTAGGTGCTAGCACAGCTGTGGAATCTGTTGATGAGATCCTATCGACAACCTCGATGGGTGTGTGGTTTAGATGATCTAGGGATGATGCTCCGAGCTCGAGGCCTATATCGCTACAACCTATATAGCTGAACTCATCCGCATGGATCCTCGGTATAAGGCCTCTGCTCTTACCAATAGCTAGTATAGCCCTAGCCTCACTCGGGTTGAAAGCCCCCTTATCGCAGAAGACATCAACGAATCTATATCCAAGCTCCAACGCCCTTGGGATCAAAACCCTTTCAAATCCATCTAGAATGCTCTTGAAATCTAGGTTGGGAAGTGGTATGTGGGCGAGCAGTGTTGAAACTATATTAACAGGGCTGTTCTCCGCAGCATGTGCTAGAACCTCTACCAGCCTTAGCTCGCTCTCAATATCGATCCCATAGCCGGTCTTGATCTCAACGGTTGTAACCCCGCTTTCGAGCATCTCATTAAGCCTCTCCCTAAGAGATGTTATTAAGAGCTCTCTACCAGCCCTCGAGGTAAGCCTCATAGTCCTCAAAATACCCCCTCCCCTGGCAAGGATCTCTGTATAGGATACCCCACCCAGGATCAGCTCCCTCTCATCCTCCCTAGATCCGCTATATAGAAGATGGGTATGTGGATCTATAAGGCCTGGTGTAGCTATATAGTTCGAGGCATCGATATACATCCTAGCCCTATATCTCCTCAAGATCTCATCCTCAGGACCTATAGCAGCAATAACACCATGGGAGATAGCGATAGCACCATCCTCAACAACCCCTAGAAACCCTCGATCAGCTCTCCCTCTAACAACCCTTGGAAGAGTAAGGATCTCTCTAGAGCCATGGATAATCAAATCAACATCCACATACCCTTGAGCCATGTATACCTCCAAAATAGATAGTTATAAAAGATATAGAAGATGTTATGATAAATGAACAGAGATGGATTTTTCGAGAATAAATTCTTTCTAAAACTATCATTCTTACTCGATGCTTAATCCAAACCATGCTTCTCATATCTCCTTAAACACGCTATCTATCTCCTTGCCATCATCATCTTTCCAATCGCCTGCGAGATCCATAGATCCCTATTTTTCTTTGTAAGCCTTAATATGACGGTTGAAAAACTCTCACCAGCCTCCTAAGTTTTAATAGAGCTTTATAAGCTTCGATCGATATCGTGATTGTCTTCTCACCAATTTATTTACCTAACTAGTTTATACGATACATAATTTTATAGATTCAATCTTTCCCACCTCGGAAAGGGTTACCGCTGTTCTAACTAACTTCTTAAGGGGTTTCTAGAAGAATCTGAGGTTCCCCTAGCAACTATACTAACCTCACGGCAAGGGAAGCTTTAGAAGACGGTGAGGAAGTAGCACATATACTTAATAGGCTAGGCAACCAATATTAGGGATCTATTGATCGGAGATCTAGTGTGTGGAAATATGTATTTCATTCCAACAGGCAATACTAAACACCTTAGCTGAATACATGGGCTAAAGCGATCTAGCATCTTAGATAAAGGATATGATAAAATTGTTGTTACCGACTAGCTATAGATTATAATAGCTATACATCAATCTTATTCCAAACCATCACAGTGAAGTCCACATACTACAAGGAACAGAGCCTCCCTGAAATTAAGTCTTATACTTTTACAACTGAAAGCCTCGCCTTAGGTGGGGGAAGAGATCGGATCATATTATTTAGGAAAATTAGAAAAGGATCTAGGTAGGGTGTAATGCTCTAGAATTGTGTTTAGAGGTTTTCATATCCTATCCACAACATATTTTTATTATTTTATTTAGATATAATAGTATCTGGTGGTGATCTATTGGGGATCCGAGATAATGTTAAGAGCTATTGGGGGAATGTTGTTGCATCCGCAGCCGGTTGGGGTCTCGACTCTTATGATTGGATCTCATATATAGCTGTATCCACGATTCTGGCTGATATATTCTTTAAACCTCTAGGACCATTCTACGGGCTTCTCTCGACTCTGCTTGTTTTCAGTATCTCCCTTGTTATAAGGCCTCTCGGCGGTGCTATCTTTGGAAGAGTTGCTGATAAACATGGGAGAAGATTTGTCCTCTATACAACGATGATTAGGCTGAGAATATTTTTATGTTTAAAGGAAATGTTTATATAGGCTGTTAGCTGAGATAAATTATGGTTAGGGATGTCTGAACTGTTATTGAGATCTATGGAGGCCTTCAAAAATGCTAGAGGAGGTTGGAGGTAGTGGCTAGGGTAGTGAGGACTGTTGCTGTTAGGAGTGTTAGGCTCCCTAGGAGGGTATTTAACATCTTTGTTGAGCTTGAGGGTATATATCGCAACATGGTTGAGCAACTAACGATATATGCTGTTAGGAGTGATATAACTAGCTTCACAAGGCTTAAGGCATTGAATTACCATGGGATGAGAAATCTATATCCAAATATACCATCTCATTATATATACAGCGTGTCAAGATGCTAGCTCTAGGGCTAAGAGCTTTATCAAGCGAAGGAAGAAGGGCCTTGCCAAGAGAGAATATCCAGAGATTAGAAATGTCTCGATATGGCTCGACGATCATCTCTGGGGGCTTAACAGCTTAACATCGATTAAGATAGCAACCCACAGAGGATGGGTAGAGATAGAGTTCGAGCCGCATAAACAATATTGGAGGTATATTAACCGTGGGTGGAAACTTGCTTCAGAGGCGAGGATAAAACTCGATAGGAAAAATAGACAGCTAATAATATATCTAACATTTGCTAGGGATGTGGAGGCTTATAATCCTAGGGGGCTTCTACCAATAGATGTTAATGAGAATAATATCACGATATTGCTTGATGGAATAGCATATCTATTCGAAACAGATCTGGGGAAGACAGTCCTGGGTTATTATTATCGTAGGAAGAGTGTTCAGAAGAAATACGATAAACCCTATGCTGATGCAAGGGTTAAGAAGAAGATTATGAAGAAGCTAAAAGAGAAGAAAAAGAAAGATGATACGAGGTGGAAGATAGCCAACATAGTTGTTAGAACAGCTCTTGAGAATGGATATGCCATAGTTCTTGAGAGGCTTGGTAAGAATCCAGCTGAGAACATGATCTCGAGGATCAAGGATAAACAGCTTAGACACAGGATCTTCCAGGCATCATTCAAAGGGGTTCAAAGAGCCATTGAGGAGAAGGCAGGGGAATATGGTGTCCCAATAATCTATGAAAATCCAAAGAACACATCGAGAGAATGCCCGATACATAATGCTGAGATAGTCTATGAAAAAGGATCCAGAGTAGGGGTATGCAGCGTTGGTGGAGAGAAGTGGCACCGTGATGTAGCATCTCTATGGAACCTATATCTCAGAGCCCGCCTGGGTGATGGGAGCGCTGCTCCAAGCCCAGGCGGGCTAAACCTAGATGGGAGCCCCGTGCCGTTGGGCTCAACAGCCACCCATGAACCCATAGGGATACCGAGATCCCTGTGGGCGAGGTGGAACTCCCTAGGTGCGACCATGAATTTATATAGAATGATTGGAATGACACCTAGGGAGAAACGGTTCACATGCCGGTTTCAAGACCTATTGAGAGGCTTATTGAGAAGGGCTATTACGATCCTGTGACGAGGAGTGTGAGAGCAATAAAGGGGAGGGATCTCCATGTTGATAGCAAGGACTGGCAGATAGAGGGGGCGCTTAGAATGCTCTTCCACGTCCTAGATCCAGACGTGGCTAAGGATCCTAAGAACCTAATTGTCTACGGAGGCACTGGAAAGGCATGTAGAAATTGGGAGGCCTTTGAGGATATAGTTAACACGCTTCTAACAATGAGAAGCGATGACACACTTGTGATCCAGAGTGGCAAGCCTGTTGCTGTCTTCACAACACATAGGCTCGCCCCGAGAATCGTT
>JAWAXC010000043.1 GCA_038897115.1 Sulfolobales archaeon
CAAGGTAGTAGGGGTTATAAGGGCTGAGATAAGGTCGAGGATCTTCTACGATCCCCTTATGTCTGGGGTGATAACCGATCTATATGTGCTTCCAAGCTATAGAAGAAAGGGAGTGGGAGAGGCCTTGGTAACATCGCTTATAAAGGTCTTAAGGTCGAGGGGCATAGGTCTAGTATCAGCTGAGTTCCCACCAATGAATAAAATAGCTGTTGAATTCTACACAAACATGGGCTTCAAACCCCTGCTATATGTATTTTTCAAGGAGATCTAGCTAGAACTGCTCAATAACGTTAAACTCCCAGATACACTATAACTAGGGGGGCTACGATAAGGATAAGCCTACTTGAGATCTCAACAATAGCACATGCCACTGAGGATCTAGATAAGGTGGTTACCGCAATAAAGAATACTGTACCAAAGGATCTGTGGAATGAGCTTGAAAGAAACATGGAGATCTCGCCTCTCGAAGGATACTATGGCAATCCAGTCACAAGAATTGTTACAAGATTAAAGGGGAGGCAAGCGGAGAATGCTGCTAAATATATCCTCTCAAACCTAGATCAAGGGGATTTCGAGACATTAGTATTTACACTTGATAGAAGATTCGATGGGAAAGGAAGGGTTTTTATAAGGATCTCGAAGCAGGATGCCTATCTAGGTAAACTAAGAATAGCTGAAGGAGACGATATAATAAGAATAGTAATGACACTCCCAGGGATTAGAAGGGTAGAGGATGTGGAGAAGACCCTGAGATCCCTAAGAGGTGGATAGCGCCTGCCGTATGCAGACCTCCTAGTATTAGTAGATAATATTGAAAAAGAGAAGCTTATCTCGATATATAGGGTATTAGGATACAAAGCCATAGGCAGCGTTGGGATTGAGGAGGTAAAGATTGTGGAAAACATACTCATGATCCCCAGAATAGTTACTAGTGACATAAAAACCTTCAAACCTAGTAGAAGCTATTTAGTAGCGTATAAACCGTCTAAAAAGGAGCATGCTAGAAGAGCTGGTAAGGTGAAGAGAGCCTCAACTATACTATTCGATGGAAATAACATAGAGCTATGCGATGAAGAGCAGGTGGAGGTTATGAAGAGAGGATCTGCTGCACTGGAATTCCTACTAAGACCTTTACTAGATAATAATACACTACCTAAATATCTATCTATGATGAAGAGATGTATAGAGCTCGCATATAGAGAGGGAATAGATATAGTAATATCTTCTGGAGCTAAAAGCATTGAGGAGCTCTGGTCTCCAGGAGCTATATGGGTCTTAGGATCTATGATCGGCTTCAGAGACATAGCCTCAAACTGGGTAGAGGTGCTGAGAAGATGGAGGCCTGGCTTGCACTTATAATATCCATAATCTCTTTAACAATCTCCACAATATCTCTCTATATTATGGTAAAGCTTAGGAGAGAAGTATATAGAAGAGAAATCATTGGAATTAAAATTAACAGTAAAAGTACTTATAGAGAACGCGTAAAGAGATATGTAGTGTTCAGAGTGCTTAGAATAGATGATACCCCTAACTTCGAAGAGCTTGAAAACTGTTTAAAGGAGGCTGTTAAGGAGGGCCTAGGGCTTCTAGGTTCTTCAGATACCAGTGTAAAATTAATTAGATATAGAGTTGAAAGCGGCATTGGGATCCTGAGAATCGTTTCAAATAACATCTATCCAGCTATATTCTCAATATCAAGAGTAAGAAAATGTGGTGGAAAGAGGATCTTGATCTCACCCCTAAAGATCACAGGTACTATTAAGGGTGCATATAAAAAAATCTCTATTTATGAGAGTAAATATAGATGACCAAGGCATAAAAGATCCGCCTTTTTAGC
Source organism: Sulfolobales archaeon (assembly GCA_038897115.1). NCBI lineage: Archaea > Thermoproteati > Thermoproteota > Thermoprotei > Sulfolobales > Sulfolobales archaeon. The sequence goes on from JAWAXC010000043.1 coordinate 1,841, forward strand.
ATATAAGCATCCCTCATTCTAAGAGGGGGTATTGGCTACAAACACTCTTTAAATCTAGCCATTAAAATTGGAGACCAATTATATTTCTATCTGTTGTCTCAAGTCTATATTATAGCTGACATTAATCATAGTTAGCCCTCCTAAGGCTATTAGATATGCTTATACACCCTATCAACATATGAAGCTAACAACCTGCAAAGAGCTTAATAAACTATTATTATAAGGAGATAAATGATTCGAAAAGGCCTCCTATCTCCTAAGATAGATAAAAAGTGTAAATAAGTTAACCAGATAGTATTATGTATTTAAAGATAAAGCCTGATGATCGAGTGTATATATAGCTCGGCTAGGAGATAGCACGTGGTGACGTAAAATTAGATATCACTATAATTGAAAAGATAATATTTATAAACACAATATATGGATTGCTTAGAAGGACTGCCAAGCTGTAACTTGGTATAGAAATTATAGCGGATAAATACAGTATAATTGTTAGTCTATCTCCTCTAGAACCTCCATAGTAGTGTAGAGCTTTTGAGAAGCTTATAAGAGAAGATCTGAGCTCGCTTATTAGGAGAAGAGATATGGCTAGCGAAGAAGATAGAGCATATACCGCTATAACTGGGATCTTAGGAAGGGCTAGGATTAAAGCTGTGTTAAACACCGTTGCAATTATTAGTGCCAATACAGATGATCTTCTAGCTAGTATGGAACTAACTCTTACCAAAATCCCTAGATATCTTATCAACCACTATCCCCCCAGAGATCCTACTTATGATCAGCCTAGATATGCTATTTAAAACCCCACCTTCTCTAGCATCTATGCTCCAAGGCTCTATGTCAACATCTAGGAAAGATCCGTTATTATGTGTAGAAACATATATACTAACATCGGCCCCAACCCCTATGGCGTATCTATATATTAACCTCAATCTAGCGTTAACACGATCACTCTGCTCGAAAATCTCCTTCTCAACAACATCGAAGAACTCCGATTTCTCCAGGAAAGCAAGCACAACCGACACAAGATCCTTTGGCGAGTATCCCTCTATAACAGAGCTATAATTCCTAGCTGGAATTATCCTCTCTGTATAAGCCGAAGAGAAACCAGCTTTAGATCTAACTATTAATAGATGAACCACAGATCCTAGAAAAGATGTGAGAAATATTATCAGTACCCCCGGGGGAGATATAACTGCCCTATCCCCCTGAAATAGAAATACCCTCCCAATCCCATAAAGCGATACAAAGGCCAGCATTGCTAAAAGCTCTATAGAGGCTAGAGATACAAGTGGAAAAACGTTAGACATCCACGCAGTACCGCCTGATATTAATATGGCATTACTGCTAGGTGATATACGCAGCATATAGGATCTATTGAATAGGATTAATAGAGAACCAGAAGCGAGACCAGCTAAAAGTGAGTATATATACTCATTGCCTTCTTCTCCCACTCTTATATACCTAATAATCTCTGTAGAAGCGTGTTCCCTATAGCATGCTAGCTCCACCCCTAACTTTAAAAGAGTATCGTTGCTCAGGATCCCCCTGAAATCTCCTTTAAATATAACTATATTGGGGCTAACAAGATCTATCGAGTTCCCCAGAAGATCTGCTGTAACAACTACTCCACCGCTATATGTAATTTGCCTGAATATACCATCTAAGATTTCACCGAGACACGCAACCCTGCTAACCCTGCTCAGCACATCTGCGGAGAAGGGTTTTAGAGATGTGTTGAAACCCTTATCACTATAGTAGAGGATGGCATTTGGAGAGATATCCCCACTATAGAGGTTTGGAGGATATATATATGTTCTATTGTTTTCAGGACATATGCCAAGGATATCGCTCCATGATCTTTCTACAAATAAAGATGGATCAAGCGATCCACAGTCTATAGCGATTACCGAGAAGATCCTAAGGATCTTATCGCCAGCATGTATAACTATAGGCTCTCCCAGGAATACATAATAGATCTTCATGATCACTCCAGAAAGGTTCCCATCCATGTTAACCCCTTTTGGCGAATATAGAATCAACGCATCACCCGGCAAATCTACCCCTTTCTGAGCTTTCGTCATTATATAGTATGGTTCTACATGATAGGGATATGAGGCTATTAAAGCTAGCGAGGCAAGTGCTATAATTAGTAATAGATATTCCCATGAGAATATAAGTCTCTTAATATATCTCCCTATTATGATCAGCTGGGGCATTACTTGTTGCTCAACAATTGAATATTCATATCTACGGGCTTCATCACTAGAAAATCCAGATCTATATATCTTTACAAATATTATCATAGCTAGTGTTAGAACTGATATAACTACTGCTACGTGGAAGAAATCAACCAGATCCATTGTCCCACCTATATAGATCCTATAGCATTAAAAACAGTATATATAGCTATAGCTATCCCAGCACCTGCTAGAAGGGAGCTAGCTATTATCATGAGCTGTTTCTCCACACCTCCGCCAAATCTAGATACAAACCATCTTAAGAAAGATCCTAATATGAAGAGGATCCCAAGATCTGTTGTGAGGGTAAGTCCTATTATGAATGGTATTGGGGAGAAGCTTCTCCCAGTAAGTCTATCTATTATCACCAATAGCATCATAACAAGAACACCGATTACAGCTCCTGGGAGTATCGATTTTGGATCGAGCTCTCCTCTATACACAGATAGACTCCAAAGGGTATATGGTATCCATCTATCCAGAGGCATTCTCTCTGGGTTATTACCATATATGTTGATCAATAGATAGCCGTAGTATATTGTTATTAGAGAGCCTATGAGGAACGATAATGAGAATATAGAGAGTATAAAGGCAGGAGATATACCCAATATTCTTGAAGCTCTTAATATGTTAAGAGAGGAAGCGCTTAGAGAGGAGGGCATGGGAATCCCTAGATAATGATCCATATACACATAGGGAGCGAAGCCCCTATAACCAGTTAAATACATATACACAGTAGATGTGGGGTAGAACGCCTGTGATACAGTACCAGCCTCACCAGCACCCCACGATGTTATAATTATTAAAAGCGGTACTATTATTAGCATTAAAATCAAGCCGAATAAGATAAAGCTAGAACCAGGAGCCCCAGATCTTAGATAGGCTAGTATTAAGATCAGTATGAGGCCGAGTAGAAGCATAGCTAGAAGCAGTCTGGCTCTCTGACTCTCTATAATAGCTCTAGCAGTATGGGAAAGAGGGGCCCTAATACTTCTAACAACTAGAAGCATTAACGGGAAAACAGTACCAAATACTATAGAAGCTAGATACCAAGATGCTGATGTTACAAGGCTATCTGAAGAGGCTCCTGGGGATACTCTATATAAATATAGCGATGCCCCAATTGGGAGGAGAGCGAGACCTGTAACAATGCTGCCCCCACCAATGCTTATAGAGACCCTGGGGGGGAGTAAGAGGGCTATTAAGAATATTGGTAGGTCGAATGATAGGGATAGGAGAATACCATAGCCAGAGCCTGTGAATACTGGGGTGAGATCTAGGGGGCTGGGGGGCGATACTATAAGGATCATCTGGATAACAATACCGGATATAATAGCTATAGCAATTGTCCTTTTGGTTCTGAGAAGAGATACTATTTGAGTTATCATAGCCGATGCGATGCCCAAGGGATATGGAAGGTTAAGCTTATCTAAAAACACATGCCTCAATATATAGGCGAAGCCAACCCCAACTAGGCTTAGAGCTGCAAGGGCTAGATATGTGTATGGCCATTCGCAACTAAATATGTTTGGAAAACACATTTGCGTCTCTGAATAGAGCCAGCTGGGAAAGTTGCTTTCTCTATAGAAAAGCCAATAGATCTTTGATGTTAGATAATAGGTGATCAGCATGCCAGATGTTATAACAGTTGAGAAGGAAATGCCAAACGCCGTTACAGTCGCGATAAAGATCTCCCTGGGATCCACTGTCCTCCCAAGAAGAAGCCTAGCTATTACAGGAACAACCACTAAATCTATCTCAGCAACCGTATAGCCGCTGACAGCATAGCCATAGCTATCTACAAAACCCATAAATAGCCCTATTAAAACCCCTACAACTATTGGTCTCAGAATCCCTCTCACCGCTCTAGTCTCTAGAATCGTTTTAGCCTCGTATCTAGAGCCTAGAGCCATGTATTTCCCTTCCTATCCCTCCTTAGTGACTGCTACAAAGTATAAAAAATATTAATTTGAAGCATCTATATTAGAATAGTGAGACTGGGATCAAGCAAAAAATTCAGAATCTAAGCTTTAGAGTAATAAATGCTCTTCATAGTATTACACTGATAAAACTATCTATGCTTATAAGCTAAATAGGTGATAAAATATTAGAGCAAAACCGATCTACCAATATTAAAGGCAGATTGAAGGGAGAAGGAAATTGAGAATTGGTATAACCGCTAGTGGAGGAGGTCACACAGGATATGCTGTATCTATCGCACAGAGACTCTATGGAAAAGCAGAGATCATCTTCTATGTTCCAAGCGGTGATAGATGGACTATATCGAAGGTGAAAAGATACGGCGAATACATAGAAATTATAAAGCCTCGAGGACCTAATGAGGGGCTTGCTAAGCTTGTTAAAGGGCTTCCAAAGGCTATGTTCCAGAGCATTAAAGCAGTAAAAAATATCGATCTCTTTATCAGCTCAGGATCTAACCATAGTATAGCACCTGCAATAGCTGCGTGGCTTAAAAATATCCCTGTTATAAATATAGAGAGTAGTGTTAGATTCACAAAACCTAGCTCAAGCGCTAAGAACCTATCTTTGATAGCAGATCTCACGGTGCTTCAGTGGGAGGAGCAGAAGAAGATACTTCCAAAGGGCAGGGTATTCGGTCCTCTCTACGAGGCCCCAGAGCATAAGATCGAGGATAGAGGATATATCCTTGTCACAGCAGGAACCTATGGATTTAAAAGACTCTTTGACTCAATATCGGCTTTAGATCTAGAGAATGTTGTTCTTCAAACAGGCAGGGTTGATCCCTCTATATATAGAGAGAAGAGACCTAGGTGGATCGTTTTCGACTACGATCCCGACTTCTCAAGGTGGATAGCCGGAGCCTCACTAGTAATAGCACATTTAGGAAAAACAGTGATAGACTCTGCTCTCACATATAGAAAGCCAACTATAGTAGTGCCTAACCCTGAATGGAGGCTTACAGCGGGGAGTGAGGATGCGAAAATACTTGCAGAAAAGCTCGGTATATGCTATCAAGAGAATCTAGATCCAGAGGCCCTAAGAATATCTATCGATGAGTGTAGGAAGAAAGTGCCGAGGACATATGTTGATGGCGCTGAAGAGCTGGCTAGGTTTTTGCTAAATAAATATGGAAGCTAAGCCCCTATCTATTTAGCGAGGTTGCCGGATTATTGGTTAAGCTTTTAAAGGGATCCGTTGTTATGGATCTTTCGAAGCTACGTATGTTAGGGGATAGAGAGCTAATAGCTGTTATAAAGGAGCTTAACAGGCTTTCGGCTAAGGGATATAGGGTATTTGTATCTCTAGCACCATTCAATGCAAATATATTATATAGAGGGAGGGTATATAGAATGTCTATATCGCACGGCGCAATCATAATAAGTCCTAACGGGTTTGGTGATGATGTAGAGGATATATGCAAAAATATAGGAGAAGATCTGTGCTGGCAACTTTCAGAAGATGTATGGGCTGATGTAGAGGAGATTAGTTATAGATTTTCTCTAGAGAATAAATATCCATGTCCTAAGGAGTATATAGATGCTTCTATAGAGCTTGGATATATATTTTTGGAGGCTTCAGAATTACCTAGGATTATATGTATAGATGGTGAAAAATCAATATCTATAGATATGGAAAACCTTAGATCAAGGCTCCTCATAATACCAATAATAAAATCTGGTGAATATAGGAATTATATAGTAGAAAGGAGAGCAGGTTTCAGACATCCCCTCTCAATAATCCTTGGAGGAAGAGGTGTTTCATGTAGCGAACTCCTAGATCTAGAGCTTCCAAATGAGAGTACATCGATTATTAAAGATATATCGGGAAATACCCTCCTCTATGCAATAGATTCAGATATATATGTATTTGCATGTAAGCCTAACCCAAACGAGCTGCTATATAGACTTACACTGTTCTACACCTCCCCAGCTAAGAGACTTTAGATCCTACTTCTATGGAATATTGATGGGCAGATCAAATGAGCCTAATAATCGAACCAGGCTTCTATGTCTAGCATGGAGCTTATAGCTGTTCTATAGCAGTAGCTTTATTTTTTCAATCTGGCTAAAAGAGATCTTAGCCTTAAACTGCATGAGGGGCAGAAAGAGGCTCTCTTCTTATCCACTTCAGCAACGCTATTGCTAAAACTCATAACACATTCCTTATTGTTGCAGTGCTCCAAACCTAGTAGATGTCCTATCTCGTGGAGAACTTCCTTTGCTAGTCTAGCAAGATATAGGGTAAGCTTTTCATCATAGATCCTCTTGGTATATACAGCACAAACACCCTTCCTAGGATCTGCATGGCCAAAGACATAATTATAGCCATATACATATGCATCTTCCTTCACCACTCCAACAACTATCTGGCCTTTATTCTGAGAAGAGAGGTATTTAAGCACAGCCTCAGATCTATACTGCTTCCTCATATCATCATAAAGACTTTGGGGAGGGTAGAAACCCTTATCAATAAATCTAGTCTGAAACCCGAGCTCTGAATAGATCTTCTCCTCAATAGCAGATCGTTCTTCAGAAGAGCAGTAGGGAAAACATATAACATATATAGTGGAAAGGGCGTCCATCGAAGACACCAGCTATGTATCCCAATAGCTATATTGTATAGAAGGCAATTAATAGTTAGATGTCCAAATATATCTCTATTTAGCGATTAATTATATGGAGGCCGCCCCCACAGGGCCCACGGGGCAAAAGCCCTGAGGAAACACCGCCCTCCCCGCGGCACCGAGACCCCGCAAGGGGTGCGGGTAGAACCCGCGGCAACGGCACAGAAACGGCACGGCCCCACAGCAATGGCTAGGATGGGGCTAAACCCCGGAGTAGCTGTGGGGCGCGGTGAAACGGCCGTCCCTCGGGGAGCAAGGCCATACGCACCTATGAAGGCCGCGTGAGGTGCGGGTGGGCCGCTTAGCCAAATGCCCTTAGAACAGAAGGCGGGTTATGTGGGGGCGGCCTCCATATATCTGTTTAGCTTCTATTAACAAGATCCTGAGGGGTATCTTTATTTCTTCTGAGGATATTTCATCTATAGGATGTGATATGTGGAAGATCACACAGCCCGAGATCAACATAGGAGTTGTGGGCCACGTAGATCATGGGAAAACTACTTTGGTTCAAGCACTTACCGGTATCTGGACTGCTAGGCATTCGATGGAGCTGAGGAGATCTATGACTATAAAGCTTGGATATGCAGATGGCAATATAGCATATTGCGAGGGCCTTGAAGAGCCCGAGGCCTATACAACATCGAGTAGATGTCCTGATAATACTGAGTCAAAGCTGCTTAGAAGAGTATCATATGTAGACTCGCCCGGCCACGAGACCCTGATGGCTACTATGTTAAGTGGTGCAGCCCTAATGGATGGGGCCTTATTGGTAATAGCTGCTAACGAACCATGTCCACAGCCCCAGACTAGGGAGCATCTGATGGCCCTCAAACTCATAGGGATCAAAAACGTCGTTGTTATCCAGAATAAGATAGATGTTGTTAGCAAGGAAAGGGCTATTGAAAGTTATAAAGAGATCAAAAGCTTTCTCAGTGAGATGGGCTATGAGAAAGCCCCTATAATACCTGTAAGCGCCCTCCACGGGGTAAATATAGATGCTGTTTTAATGGCGATACAGAAGACAATGCCAACACCTGAGAGAAACCCCAACGCAGATCCTCTTATGTTTGTTGCGAGAAGCTTTGAGGTTAATAGGGTTGGCACATCTGTTAGAGATCTAGTTGGGGGCGTTATAGGGGGCTCTCTAATCCAGGGAGTTATAAGGGTTGGAGATGAGATCGAGATTAAACCGGGTGTAAGAATAGAGAGAGCTGATGGGAAAGCAGAGTATATACCTCTCACAACTAGAGTTACATCTATAAGATTCGGTAATACAGAGTTTAGCGAGGCAAAACCGGGAGGGCTGGTGGCCCTCGGAACCGAATTAGATCCCTTTCTAACAAAGGCGGATAAGCTAGTTGGAAACGTAGTTGGTAGAGCAGGGAGAACACCAGATCCTCTTTCTACACTTGAGATGGAATATATATTACTTGAAAGGGTTGTAGGAGCTAAGGAGATGATAGGTGTTGAGCCGATAAAGCCGAAAGAGACTATAATGCTTACCATAGGTACTAATACTACAATGGGTGTTGTGACAAAGATCTCTAAGGATCGCATGGAGGTAACCCTTACAAAGCCCTCAGTGGTGATCAAGGGGATGGGAATAGCTATTTCGAGGCAGATTAAGGGGAGATGGAGGCTTGTTGGATATGCAAAGCCCTTAATATAGATCACGCGCCAAACTTCTCCTGCCTCCCAGCAAGGTCTGCTAAGAGATATATTAGATCTGATCCCCTTATCCTTCCTATAGATCCTAGCCTAGCTGTTCTTTCAGAGAATCTGCCTAGCATATCTGGGAATATCTCCTTAGAATATATCAATAGGGGAACTGGATCGCTTGTATGCTGTCCAATCGAACTCGAGGTTGTGTGATCACCTGTTATAGCTATAACAGCTCTGTCTATGAAGTCCCTGAAGATCTCTGAGAGAGCTATGTCACACCTCTCTATAAAGGCCTTCTTATCTCTAGGCCTTCTATCATGGCTAGCTGTATCTGTACCTTTGAAGTGCAGGTAAACCAAATCATACCCCTTATCAAGCATATCCATCGCAGCTCTAACCTTAGCATTCACATCCGTATCAAGCCCCCCAGTAGCTCCTGGTGGGTGGATGACGCGGAATCCGAGGAGCTTTGTAACGCCTTTTATGAGCGCTGTTGCACTCACAGCTCCTGCCCTCTCTATATGTATTCTCTCCAACTCATAGATCTTCTTAAGCCTTGGCATTTTACCAGCACCCCTTAGAAGAACTATATTAGCTGGTTTGAGACCCATCTCGATTCTCTCTCTATTCACCTCATGATCCCTTAAAACCATGTTGATCTTCTCAGTAAGTCTATTCACAATATCTGCAGTTCTCTTCGAGGATAAATCACTATCCAGGGGGATCGAGGTTCTGACCTTCTCGCCCTCAACCCCAGGATCTGTATCGCTGACCTTATCAGATAGACCCATTCCTCTGATAACCACTGCCAGCCTATGTTCAGCGGCCTTATAGAATTCAACCCTATAGCCATCGATCTCCCTTATCTCCTTATTAAGAACCTCTACAAGCCTATCCAAACCATACTCAGATCTGCCGGCTCTTCTATCAACCACAACTAATTTCTCATCCACAGTAGCGAAGTTACCTCTAAAAGCAACATCGCCCGGCTCTAACTCTGCACCAGCACCTATAGCTTCGAAGGGACCCCTCCCAGGATATACTTTGAAGGGGTCTAAGCCGAAAAGCGCTAGATGGGCTGTGTCAGAGCCTGGTATGATACCTGGGGATATAGGATCAACAATACCTTGGGCCCCAATAGAGGCTAGCCAATCTATTGAGGGCTTATTAGCAGCCTCTAAGGGTGTTTTCCCACCTAAATCGGTAGAAGGCCTATCACCCAGCCCATCAAAGCCTATTATTAATATCTGCTTCCTCGTAGTCTCACCTCATAAACAATTGATCATCAATTTATAATCTATTGTATAGCACCAAAACTATTAGATGATGAATTCTTAAAAATCTAACATCATCTCTACTCCGAAACAGGGTATCTCTCTAAAATTAGGAAATAATGCTATTTTCCATTAATTAAGATTTTGGGATCAATGATTGGAGGGGCCGCGGCCGGGATTTGAACCCGGGACCTCGGGATATCTACCCCCGGCCATTATTAGGAGCCCACAGTCCCGCGCTCTTCCAGGCTGAGCTACCGCGGCCACCACTTCCGCAGCATATATACCCAGGCAACTTAAATCCTTATAACCTGGAAACCTATCCTTAGAGGGATATCTCCTAGATTGATCTTATAGAGAGAGGTGTCTTCATTGTTAGTAATAAAAGCCACTTAGTAGAATCATATATTGAGGTTCTAGGATTTGGATGGTTTAAGAGAATATGGAGAGATGAACCCGCTTGATAAAAAAGCTTTCGAGATCATCATGAGCCATAGCCAAAAAGGGGGTATTGTGCAGTCAGAGCTTTGGAAGATGCTGGGTGTGGATAGTAAAGAGGGATCTAAGATAGTATTGAGACTCCTTAGAAGGGGTCTTATAGCTAGAAAAGAGATCAACCATAATGGGAGAAAAACATATGTCTTGATGGTAGCGCATCATAGTGAGGAGAGAGAGATAGATATAAGCATAGATGATGTAATACATATACCATGTTTCACATGTGAATATCTATACCTAGAATGTGGAGATACTTCAAAGCTCAACCCCTCAAACTGTGTTAAAATGGATAACTTTATCAAGAGCCTGAGGAAGTAAATCCGCTATATGCTGAAATCAAAGTAATCCATATCCTTACCTAGCTTCACAGCTTCTTCGACAAGCTTCTCTGCATCAGGAGGTCTACAGTATCTAGGTACTCTAGCCACAACTATTTTAATGGATGATCTCATAAGCTCTAAAGATCTATTGAGGTAATTCTGCAACGAAGTAGTAATCACCATCGCCCCTAACTCTTTTAATACCAATGCATCCAGATCATTTGGATAGAGAGGACCTATAGAGATCATATTCCTCAACCTATTCCTCCTTATATATGCTAGCCCACTTCCACAGCCACCTATAATATGGATCTGAGGGGGTTCTCTCCCAACCATAGGTTCTAAGCTATATGTAAATGGGTTGAGGATCATGGATCCATCGCTATATATCTTCCCAAGCTCCCTAGGATCTCTCATCTCCTTCAACTCCCCACGATCTATATAATATATCTTGTCACAGAACCTCATAGCCAGGTCTACCTCATGTGTGGATAATATAACAGGGATCTCCTTAGCGATATCTGAAAGCACCTCGAAAACTATATATCTATTAAATGGATCTAGAAAGCTTGTTGGCTCATCCAAAATTAAAACCCTAGGTCTTCTAGCAATAGCCATTGCCATCATAACCCTCCTCTTCTCACCATCACTCAATAGGTTGAAGTACCTCTCTGATAGGTGGGAAACCCTAGTGATCTTCATTGCAAATTCAACAGCCTCTAGATCCTCTCTAGATGGTGTTAGCCCTATGAAGGGTGTTCTACCAAGCATCACAACATCCCTAACTCTATATAGAGGTAGGGTGGGGATTTGTGGAAGATGAATCCCTACTAGCTTGGCAAACTCCTTTATACTATAGGTAGATATATCTCTTCCATTAATCACTATAACACCCTTAATTGGCGATAAAATCCTAGCTATTGTTTTGAGAAGGGTCGTTTTACCGGAGCCATTAGGGCCTACTATACATGATAAGCCTCTACAGAATTTGGCAGAAGCTTTTACTATAGCATTGCCATTATATCCTGCTATGCATGATAATAACTCGACACATAAATCCTGTCTCTCTATATTCTCCTTCTCTACAAGATCTCTTTGCATTGTTACCACGAATACTCACCTCTTAGCCTAGCCACCATGTAGATCAAAAGGGGGGCTCCAAATATACTTGTTACTGCTGTCACAGGCACAGAGCCTCCCTGGAAGACAGCCCTTATACCTAGGCTGGTTAGAAGCGCTAGCAAGCCTCCTACTAGGCATGATGCTGGCACAAGTATCAAGCTCCTCCCAGATCTAAAGATAATCCTAGCTATATGGGGTGAGGCAAAGCCTATAAAACCTATTACCCCTACATATGCAACTGTTATAGCTGCAGATGAACCAGCTAGGAGACTTATAAACGCCCTTATAAAGCCTACATTTATCCCCAGGGATTTCGCGTACTCCTCACCAAGGATCATGGGGTCTAGATGCTTTAAAGAGAGCATTAGAGATAGTACAAGTGAGATGGTTATAGATACCATGAGAATCCTAGATCCGTTAGGATCTACACCATCGAAGCTACCCATAAGAGCTAGATATAAATAACCGGACACATCAGGGGGAAGCCTAGATAGTAGTAACAATGAGATCCCGGATGATGCAAAGCCCAAAGATATACCTACAAGGAGAAGCTGAAGCACTGTAAGCCTATAGGAGATAATGCTTAGAATAGCCGTATATACAAGGGAGGAGATCAGCACAACTATAGGAGCTAGCAGTGACATGTATATGAAGAAAGATCCTATAGCTATAGAGATATAAGCTAGAGAAACTAGAGAGAGATACGAGATCGATGCAACACCCATAACATACGGATCTCCCATAGGGTTTCTCAAGAGAAGCTGGTAGAGAAAACCTGAGAGACCTAAAAGGCATCCCGAGGCAAGGGCTCCAAGGGCTACAGGGATTCGCCTGCTATATATAATAATCTTCTCACTATCTGTAAGGGAGTTTCCCCAGATGAAATCTTTTAGGATTCTCGAAGGCTCAATATATACGGGTCCATAGAATATCAATATAAAAAATAATATAAACGTTAGTGTTAATAGTAAGAAAAACTTTGATAATATACTAAGCAATTTGCCACACTCACTCGAGCTTCTCAAAGAACTTTAGATTCCAATCCCTAAGATCCTGTAGCCCCGGATATAGGATCTTCATGAGATCCCTCATAATATCCTCAGGATAAGCTGTCCCCAGCTGCCAATACGTTGGAGCAAATACATATACCCTCTTCTCCTTAACAGCCTTTAGATCTGCGATGAAGGGCACGGCCCTTATAAGCTCCTCAACACTTTTAGGACCATAGTCCTTTGAGGTTGAATATATAAGTACATCTATGGAAGAGGATCTAGCGATTATGATCTCCTGGGAAACTGCGCCGTATGGTATATCTATAAATGCATATCTACCCCCAGCTAGATTTATAGCATCAACAACATAGCTGGATGGTGATGCAGCATATATACGTCCTCTAAATACGTTGAACCAAGCTACTATAGGTCTTTGAGACTCTGTTGGTGCCGCATTAACCATAGAAGATCTGAGGCTGTAAATGAGATTCTCAACCCGATTAAATATGGTTTCTGCACATCCATCTAGGTTATAGAAGAGGGCTAGGAACTTGATCCACTCGAATCTGCCGAGAAGAGATTGCTCGAGATATTCATTATCAACAACTACTGGAAGGCCCGCGCTCTTAAGAGATCTAAATACTGGGGAGCCTGCATAGGTATATATAACCACGAGATCTGGTTTAGACGCTACTATCTCCTCAACATTGGGGTTATCAGCCCAGCCAAAGTCTTTTAATAGGCCTCTCTCGAGCATATATGCTATCTTGGGTATATACCATGTATACATCTTACCCCACATGATCCCAAGAACAGTTTTATTAATTAGATCAACCCTACATTCTTCTTCAAGCCTTAGCAGCATAGCTACTTGGGTAGCCGACATAAGGATCACCCTTTCAACAGGGGTATAGATGATTAGCTGAGGAGAATATTTAGAAATATATGTATTTATTAGAGCCTTTTGAGACGATATAGATCTTGGGATCAGAAGAATCGTCTGTCCCTCGGCATCTCTAACAACCTTCACAGGGCCGTCATATGTAACTTGGAAGAGCCTTGCATATTTAACGGTTACATGGGGTTCGGAGGAGGCGCTGAGGATCTCGCTCAGAAAAGCTATAGATCTATTTATATCAACAACACTATTATTAAGATCTCTTAGGCTAGCCTCAATAGATCTTATAGACGCGTTTAGATACCCTATAGATGTTAGGGAGCTCTCAACAGTTCTAGAAATTCTAGAGATATCCTGTGATATATTTTGGGAAAGGCTATTTATATCACTCCTCACACTATTAATACTCTCTCCAAGCCCTCTAACCGCTGAGATCATATATACTGTAGATATTATTGAAATAGCTATTGCTATTATAACCCCTACCCCAAGGATCTTGGAGGAGCTTACCATATGGATATACCATCCATATATTGAAAAGATAGCTTAAATATATTTTTAGGTTAACCCTAAAACTTAAATTTAGGCTAACCCTAAAAAAATATGGTGAAGCTCTTGGAGAAAAACAAGATCCTACGTGTAATACCGTTCATAATATTCGTAGCAATAATAATCGAGGTATTCTACCCACTACATGTATATGGACAGCAAGAGAGGATACAGGTGGCTGTGACACACCCCATTCTCTACTCACTAGTGAAGATCTTGGGGGGAGATTATGTAGATGTGATCAATGTGATACCTCCAGGAGTAGATCCCCATGAGTATGAGCCCCCAGTCGATGTTATAAGGAGAGTAGGTTCCTCAGATATAATCTACATAGATACTCTTCACCATCTACCACTTTCAGACAGGATCTATAGTCTATATTCAGATAAAGCCATTGTCTTGCTGAATGAGATGTTTGCGAGAGGGTGGATGCCGGATAAGATCCCGGGGACTAGTGTTGATAATGTCCATGAATTCTTATTAGATGAGAGGGGGATGCTAGTAGCTATTGAAATAATTGGAGAAACCCTAGCCAATATAGCCAGTAAGAAGGGGTATTTAGAGGCACAGCTATATATTAGATCCAATATTGATCCTGTTGAGAAAATCCTTGAGGAAGCATATAACAAGGCTAGATCATCTATAGCATTATCAGGCATTAATAATGTAGCCCTGTATAGCCCCGTCCTCTACTATCTAGTAAAATCCCTCGGTATAAATGTCTCAGCAATACTAACACCTGATCCCGAGGTTGAGCCACAGCTACAGGAGCTACAGAAACTCAACACAGCTGGTGCTAAGTGTCTATTAGTATCAAGCGATATAGAGCACATAGATGCTACGAGGCTAGAGGCCTCTATAAAGCCTCTTGGGATCGAGGTTATAGATCTCAGAGTATTCTCATATGAAAACCCATGGAGCCTCCCCTTCTTACCTCTCTTAGCATCTAGCTTAATAAGCAAGTGTATCTTGAACACAAATACGGCTACATATGCTATGCCAGAACATAGCGGGGAAGGGGAAGTAACAATGCTACCCAGTATCATGTTATGGATGGTGGTAGGAATTCTGATAGGGGTATTCCTAGTCCTAATAACTATTTATAGAGGTGGGAGGAGATGATCGTATTAGAGAAGGTGAGCGCTGGCTATGGAGATCGCCTTGCTATCGAGGATATAACTTTGAGGCTTAGCCATCCATTCTTCGCAATCATTGCAGGGCCTAATGGGGCTGGTAAATCGACTCTCCTAAAAGTCATTATAGGCCTTATCAGGAGGAGATCTGGTAGGGTAAACATATTCGGGTTAGATCCCGAGGTGGATAGGAGATCTATTAGAAGCCTTGTAAGCTATATGCCCCAATCATCTGCAATAAGCCCGGAGATCCCATTGAGGGTCTGGGATATAGTCTCATCACCATTAAAACTTGAGGGTAGAGAGGATGAGGATGCCGTTAAAGAGGCGATGAGGATTGTTGGTATAGAGCGATATGCCTATGAGAAGTTCTCAAAGCTATCTGATGGGCTGAGACAAAGGGTTCTCATAGCCAGGGCACTTGTAAAGTCGTCAAAGCTTGTTCTTCTCGACGAGCCTCTCTCCCATATAGATCCTAAGGGTAGGGCTGAAATCATATCGACTCTTCATAGTATCCATAGGGAGAGGGATGTAAGCTTTCTAATAGTTGGACATGATCTATCTGCATGTGCGATGTATGATCCGCTGGTGATTCTTCTTAACAAGAGGATTATCGCCGTAGGTAGGTTCTCAGAGGTTATAAAGCCTAGGCATCTTGCAGAGACATATGGATCCCTGTTATATGGGGAGGGCTTTATATTCATGGGTGAGGAACATGGTTGATATATTGCTAATTGCAGGCTTAACCTCATCGCTGATCTCAGCATTGCTTGGGGGTGCTTCAAGTACGCTAACAACCTATACTAGAACACAATTTCTAGCAGTAGAATCCTTGCATATGGTTATAGCAGCTGGGCTTCTAGGGGGGATCGTGAGTTGGTATGTAAGGGTTATCCCTGCAGATATATTCTCCTTGATATCTATGGCACTACTCACACTATTAGTTGCATATATGATTGAGAAGGGGTATAGCCAGGATATAGCTATAGGCTTCGGTGTTGTAATAGCCTCAGCTATAGCCTCGACA
>JAWAXC010000044.1 GCA_038897115.1 Sulfolobales archaeon
CTCCTAAGCTGCTCAGCCCCAGGTATATCGGGGATTCTGAAGAGAACTGAGAAGTTCAGGCTCTTACCGAATAGCCCCATCCACATAAGGGGGATCACTACTATGAATACAAGTTGTACCTTCTGCCTAAACCACTTGATCATCTCCCTCTCATATAAAGCAACTGTTTCCCTGATCATCTTCTCCTCCTCCACACAATAAGCTGTTTCCTAATATCACTCGGCTCTTCATCCCTAAACATTCTCCCAGTATATTCTACAAACACCTGATCTAGGGTTGGCCTTGTTATCGATATACTCTCAACGTCTGTATCAATGCTGCTTAGTACACCTAGAAGTCTTGCCATTGTTTTCTCAGCAGATTCTACTTTGATCCTCACTATATTCTCAACTAGATCTACGTTTAGAACCCCTTCAACAGCCTTTATCTTTTCTATGATATCTTGTGAGGGCTTAGAGATTTTTACCATTATAACATCACCTCCTATTCTTGACTTAAGCTCCTCGGGAGATCCTTCTACAACTATCCTCCCACGATCTATGATTGCTACCCTATTGCTTAGCTTATCAGCCTCATCCATATAATGGGTTGTCATAAGTATCGTTAATCCCCTCTCATTTTTAAGCCTTTTAATATAGTCCCATAGTGCTAACCTTGATTGAACATCAAGCCCCAGCGTTGGCTCATCTAGGATAAGTAGCTCGGGATCATTAACTAGGCCCATAGCAAGCTCTAGCCTCCTCCTCATACCCCCACTATAGCTCCGAACGACTCTATTGGCTGCATCCCTTAAGCCGACCATCTCTAGGAGCTCCATTGCTCTCCTCCTAGCCTCTCCCTTGGATATCCCGTATAGCCTTGCTTGGAGCATAACGTTTTCAATCCCTGTTAGCTCGTCATCTGCTGAGAGATCCTGTGGAACATATCCTATGATCTTTCTAACAGCATCTGGGTTTGATGTTACATCTATACCCATCACAGATACCCTTCCAGATGTTGGTTTAAGCAGTGTGGCTATGATCTTCATTGCAGTTGTTTTTCCAGCACCATTCGGTCCTAGTATAGAGTAGATCTCCCCCTTAGAGACTCTAAAAGAGATGCCATTAAGGGCCTTTACACCTCCTGGATAGATTTTATGTAGATCCTCTACCTCAACAACCCACATTATCTTTCGCCTCGATATAGCTTCTAAGCCTCCTCAGCTCTAATAGGAACTCCTCTTTCCTAGCTTTCTCCATACACCTCCACCTACTCATAATACCGGCTATAATAGCGTGTATATCCTCTAAAATAGGTATAACCTCTGAGGGCCCTGACCTCAGGAGATTCTCGATGAATTCCCTCTTCTTCAATATAGCCTCCCTACCCTTTTCAGTTAAACTATATATCTTTCTCCCTGTCTCATCGCTTTTAACAGTTACAAAGCCCTTAGAAGCTAGCTCGTGGAGGGAGGGATAGATATTCCCAGGGCTTGGCGATATAGAGCCTTTTGTCTCTATTCTTATTCTTTTCATTAGCTCATAGCCGTGCATCTCCCCATCTCTTAGGAGAAGGTATAGGATCAACAACTTTGTTATCCCCTTCTTCAAGATATATCTAGATATATCTTATATATCGGGGGTTATAAACTATGTTACAAGGATTCTTCGTTATCCTAATCAATATCTAGGAAGATCACCTCTAATGATTTTAAATATCTAGTATATCATTATGGAACTAAATTTTAAATAATTATGGTAAAGGCTTATACTAAATGGTCTTCATAGGTACTAGCTTCGCTATAAAGAATCCTTCAGACATATGGGTATGTGGGAAGAGTCTTGCCACAGAATTTCCAACACTATATTTAGCATATCCCTTCAACGCGTTTATCCCCGGATCTATAGGTTTTGCCCTATTCCTAATACTTTCTATCACCTCTTCCCCCTCTTCTGGAAGTATAGAGCATGTTGCGTACACAACCTCCTTAGCTAGATCTAATGCCTTGTCTAGAAGCTCACGCTGAATTGTAGAGTAATACTCTATCTTACCTCTTTTTAATAGGTGAAGCCTTATTGCTGGATCCTTTGATATTGATCCTGAGGATGAGCATGGAGCGTCTAGAAGTATCTTATCGAATGATCTATTATGTGGGGGAGATCTAGAGTCTGCTATAACTATATCTATATAGTCTAAAGCTCCGAGCTTCTTAAGAAGGTTCTTCATAGCTATTACTCTTCTCTTAGAGATATCTGTGGCCACGATTTTAGCTTTACCTTCTGTGAGCATAGCTATAAGCGATGTTTTCACACCTGGAGCTGCTGTCATATCAAGAATAGCATCTCCTTGCCTAGGCTTAAGGGCTTCAACAACCATGCATGAGGCCTTATCCTGAGGTATTGCCATTCCGAGTTTAACCGCTTTCAATAGTCTTACAGGTTTCTTAACATCTATAACTCTATATAGATACCAAAGATCTCTATCCCGTTCAACAACAGCCTCCTCCTCAAGGATCCTTAAGATCCTCTCTTCAGGAGCTTTAAGGGTATTTAACCTGAGCCACCATATCCTTTCTAACATAGATTTAAACATATTATTAACCTCATTCCCAACAAGATCTTTCATCTCTCTATAAAGCCACTCAGGAACTGAATACAGGCACCACGGCTCTAGATCTCTAGTTTTCTCTGCATCATTGTAAAGGCCTGATAAAAAGATCTTAGCAAGCTTTTTCCTAGAAGCATTTCCATATATGCATCTCAGCTTAATAACATTAGTAATAAATTCTCTAGTCAACCTATAGATTCTTTCCCTCTCATACAGGTTATCCGCACATAGTCTACCTTTACAAACATGTTTGAATGCAACATCAATAGAGAGATTTCTACTCTCAATTAAATAGAGCACACTTGCTAAAATATCGATTAGGTTTACCAAATATTCTATCCCCTATAAAAGCTTAGCTTGTATTCTGTGAATAAAAAGCTAGACGATCTTTATTGCTTCCCCGCTTGATAGATCTATAACCCCGCCGGATCTCTCAATAGCTAGATCGAAGCCTACGGATGTTATTACCTTCATATCTAGGGAGGATCTTCTGAGGATCTCAACGATCTCCCTTATGATCTGATAATAAGGTTTGCCAGCATTCTCCTTTAATGTCCTCTCTATATATCTAGTTACATGGTTGTAGAACTCCTCGCCAAGCGATAATGTGTTGAATGCCTCGATGACATTGGCTTTCTCAATACTCTCAATAGATCTCTCTAGAGAGACTTGGAAGAGATCTAGAAGCTCTTTAATCTCCACCATTCTCTTTGAAACCTCTTCAAATTCCTCAGGCTTTAAACTCTTTAGGTATAGCGCTATGTTAGCCATAGCCTCACCTATAAGGTCTAGAGATCTAGCTATGCTCCTATATCTCGGAAGCATATAGCTCTTCACCTCTAATAACCTGCCATAGCTTCTATCTATCTGCCCTAGGAATGTTTGCCTCATAGATAACATGTAGAACCTTGTAAGCTCTCTTCTAAGCTCTAATATCTCATCTACAAAGTGTAGCTTTCTCTCAACCATTAAATGCCCCAGGTATTGGATCATATATTTGATCAGGCTTGTCATTCTAGAGATTATACCGCTTATCGAGTGCTTTGTGGGATCCACGAAGATCTGTATGATAACACGTGTAGGCGTATGGTCTATGATCTCAGCGCCTATTAACTCCTTCACAAAGCCCCTAAGAGTCTTAAGCTGCTCCTCTTCTAGAGAACCATCTACAACCTCCACAGTTATAACATCATATCCAAGGCTATATGCAGCTTCTAAGCATTTATCTATTAGCGAGCTTTTAGTATATTTCGAGATCTTAAGTGTTATCTTTCTCTCTTTCTCTACCTTTGTAAAAGCAGGATATATTCTGAGGGATTTATCCTCCTCCACAGTAATCGTTACAGTATCCCCAGGCTTTAACCCAACATCTCTAACCCATTCAGCTGGTAGCGACACCATTAAGGTGGATCTACCGAACCTCTGAACCCTTCTAGCCTCTATCTCACTACTCACCCTAATCCCCCAATACTAATATAATTTTAAGGGTATTTATATATATCCAGCTTAATTATCTTATAAACAGTCCTTTCTAGTAGTACCTAGATATATACCAGGCCATGATAGCCTTTATATAGCTCCAATAGATGTATACAGCAAAAACAATTAAGTAATTAACATATGGAGTATTTTCAAGTAACTATTATAGATGTTAAGTAGATAGAAGATAACATGGGCTTGAATAAATCAATAATGGTCTTATCTATACTAGGTATAAACTCCCTGCTATATTAGGTTTTACATATGAAAGCATAGGGAGAAATGCTTTAACCTTCATTAATACTATTTAAGGCTCTTATTAAACATAAATAGCGTCTTAGCACTGTTTAAACAAGGCTCATCACATCTGAGATCTTTCATATAATGATCTATCTATCCTGTGGAGCTTATCTGAGCCCGGATGCATTACCCCTATATAAGCAAGATCATCTATTATCTCGATCTTTATTACATCAGTTGGTTTTTTAAGGTCTATCTTTGCTATCCCCGATCTCTCTATAGCGGTGCCTACTGCGATCTCTATTGCTTTACAGCTTTCTACATAGCTTCCTCTCTTAGAACATTCGACTCTAATTTTCCTTTCTCCCTTCTCTGAGACGCGTTTAAGAAGCTCTATACAGGTGTCTATGATCTTTTTGATCTCAGTATCTATGCATAGGTCTACTTTAACTGCTCTTAGGGATGCATATGGAGGTCTTTCTCTGATCTCCCGGAAAAGCCTGTCTGCATCTACTCTAGAAAAGATCTCAAGGAGATCCCTATATCTGGTTTTCTTAACCAGGATATTAGGATCCAACTTATATAGTAGATCTTCTAACTCTTCCTTAACCCTATCCTCTTTACCAGCCTTAGCAGTTATAATGATCTTGGGGCATTCCATGTTATTTGATAAACCTATCTAGCCCAGCCCCCTTTCTAGGTTTCTCCTCTTTTTGGGGTTGCAGGCCTTTATCGATAGCTTTCTCCTTCGCCTCTGCTTTTTTCGGTGTCTCGGGCTTTAGCTCTTTAGCCCCTTTTTCATGGATCTTTTTCTCCAGCTCCTTCATATATGATATAACCTCCTTAGCCCTTGGGCCGGCTAGGTATTCTATGATTGAGTTGCTCATCATCATACCAAGAGCTATTTTTGCAGCCTCTGCTGGATTATTTCGGAAGATAATCATTAGATATGGTATTACATCCTTCTTAGCAGTTGCTGTGGATATATGGTCGTGCGAAGCTATTAGCTGGGCTAGCATATCCCTCACCTCCCTACTTTCTTTACTTCTAGCCATATGCCTTATCTTCTCGGGGAATCTATAGCTAACCCATCTCCTCTCCTGACTCTTCTTAGCCATAGCTACGCCAGCGCTCATCATATCCATTGCATAGGAGAGCAGATCCCAATTCCCGGTCTTGATTATCCTCCCCATATACATATCGGCTCTCGATAGGGCTTCATATGCTCTCCAAAGATCCTCTGGATCCTGCATCTGCGCAGGAATATTCTCGTTTATCCATTGCATCAGCATATCGTTATCTAGCTGTGTGCTTGCAGCCGCAGCTCTAGCTGCTCTTGCGCTTTTAGCACTGAAGATCCTGCCCAAGGTTTCGAAGGGGTTTCTCTCTCTATCCCTATACCCAAGTATAGCTCTCACAATTTCAAGGCTGATCTTCTTATTCCCTCTAGCGACACTCTCGAGATCATTTATAGCTGATCTCAAATCCCCCTCAGATCTTCTAGCTATCTCTTTAAGAGCCTCTTCATCACATTCAAGACCCTCAGAGGAGCAGATCCTCCTCAGAACCTTAATCACATTGCCCTCGGATAGCTTTTTAAGCTCTATCGCTAACGCCGAGTTTCTCAGAGGCCTTAGAGTAGGGGACCACGGATCGTTAGCAGTCATTATCACCGGAACCCTGGTTACCTCTATAAGTCTAAGCACCGCTTCCAACCCTCCTATATCAGCTCTAGTATTTATGCCATCTACCTCATCTAGAAGTATCAGCCTCTTTCTACCGAAAAGACCTCCCTTATCCGATGCTGATATAGCTACCCTCTCTATATCCTGCATTCTTCTGAAATCACTTGCATTCATCTCTAAAAGCTCATAACCGAGATCCCTAGCTATACACTCTACAAGCGTTGTTTTCCCCACACCCGGGGGTCCGTAGAGAAGTACAGCTTTATTCTCTACATTTGGGAACTTTTTGATCCACTCAATCAGCTTGCCCTTAGCCTCATCCTGATCTACATATTCTGAAAGTGTTTTAGGTCTATACTTAATGATCCAAGGAATATATTGGCTAGCTCTTGTAGCTGCCAAGCCTCTTCCCCAGTAGGACTAGTCTGGCTAGGAAGGCGTTAAGCTGTATTTCATCATCAGCACCCTCTATAAGTCTATAATTGATTTCTCCAGCATAGTCCGCTATATATACTCTCAACTCCTCATCAATCTTTATATCTGGGTCGAAGATCTCCTTATGGATCTGTTTGATCACATCGATGCCTGAGAGACCATAGTCTATCATTATCTTTCTAAGCCTCTCCCTAGCCTCGCTGAAGTTCCCGCTAAGCGCCAGTTGGATCATCTCCCTTATCTCCTTAGGATGTGCAAGTCCAACAACCTTATATACAGAGGAAACGGTTACCTTTCCAAGTGCTGCTGCAGCCTGGAGTATATTTATAGCCCTCCTCATATCACCCTCAGTTATGTCATATATAGCATCTAGAGCCTCGGGATCATATTTTACCCCCTCCTTCTCAGAGATCATTTTTAGTCTTCCAACAACATCCTCCCTAGAGAGGGGGCTGAATCTAAAGACCGCACATCTACTCTGTATAGGCTCTATAATTTTTGATGAATAGTTAGCCATGAGTATAAATCTTGTGGTTGAAACATACATCTCCATAAGTCTTCTAAGGGCTTGCTGAGCATCTGCTGTCATGTTATCCGCCTCATCTAGGATCACAACTTTAAATGGTACATCACCAACAACAACCGATCTTGCGAATTCCTTCACCTTAGTTCTTATCACATCTATACCTCTCTCATCAGATGCATTCATCTCTAGCACGTATCTTCTATAATCCTCACCATATAGATCATGGACAAGGGCTAGTGCAACAGTTGTCTTTCCAACACCTGGTGGACCTGTAAAGAGTAGATGTGGCATGTTCTTCTCCTTCACAAATACTTTGAGCCTTGCAACTATATCGCTCTGGTTAACAACATCATCAAGGGTTCTTGGCCTATATTTCTCTGTCCATAGAAGTTGTGCTAACTCCTCAGACATCCTGATGCCCAAGAAAAACTAGTTTGAGAGACATTTATTTACAACTGAGAGCATCTGCCCTTTAGAGTGGGGAAAAGGTTAGTATTATAGATTATAGTCTACCTTTTCTGAATTCCTCTAGCAATTTGATGAATCTCTCTACAAATGCTTTAACAACTATATCGCCTTTTTCCGACGAATATTTTCCCGGCTCTCCAAAGGCGCCTATTTCTAGAGATTCACCTTCTCTGTAGAAGAAATAGATTTTAGGTCTTTTTTCAAGGGATAGGCTATGCCATTCCTCACTATATGGTCTTCTAATAGATTCATATGGTATATCCTTCCCCTCTAATTTGATCTCAACACCTAGGGAGCTAGCTATGGAGGTCTCAACCTCATCTGCATGGAAAAAGGGGTTGGTGAATACCCTATCTATTATGTCTCCAACAAACTCCCAGTAGTTGATTAGATAAGCTCTATAGCTTGATTCAAAATTGCTTGTAGCAGATTTAAGCGCTACTTTAAGCGGGTCCGAGTTTCCTCCATGTGCATTAACAACTATGACTCTCTTAATATTATTCTTAAAGATCGAGGATATATAGTCTTTCACATATGATATAAAAGAGTCTATTGAAACCCATAGCGTCCCAGGATTCCCTGACCACATATCAGAAACACCTATAGAGATTGGCTCAGCTAATAAAACCTTATAGCCAGCTTTCCAGGCCTCGCTAACAGCCTTTTCTGAGAGAGAAACAGCTATGCTAAGATCTGTGCCTAGAGGGAGGTGAAAGCCATGCTGCTCAATAGATCCACATGGAACAACGGCAACACAATCATCCCTTACACAGAGATCTCTGAACTCACGCCAGCTAAGATCCCTCCACATATATCTAGGCATATTAATCATCAATAATTATCCAAGCACAAGATATTAATTAAAATAGCTCTGACCTCCTCCCCGCCCTGAAGGGCGTGGGTTCCCTCTAGAGCGGGGAGGTTTGGGCTACATCCCGAGCTATTGCTCGGTTCAGCCTCGCGCCCGGTCTTAGGCGTGTTACCCCTACCCCGCATAGTGTGGGGCTCGGGGTTATGGACTTCTTTTTAGCTAGTATGTTGAATGCCCCCACGAGGTCTGCGTTGAATACCCTGTGATGTTTGTAGCATTTGAACAGTCCTCTCGATATTCTCTCATGATTCTCTATAGTTCTGCATATTGGGCATGTTCTCGATGTGTTTTCCTCATCTACATGTTCAACCTCTATCCCATATTCCTCTGCAACATCTCTAAGCCTTCTCAATAGATATCCATAGCTCCATATATGGACAATCTCGAAGTTAATCTTAGAACCCTTATTAGGTTCTTGAGAAGCGTATTTCGGATACCCAACATATATCCTCTTAACACCGCTGTGGTATAGCCATTCTATCGTATTCCTAACAGCCCAATCAATATAGCTCTTTACCTCCCTCCTCCACCTCTTATAAATCCTCCTAAGCCTCTTAGATGTTTTTAACCCATATCTATTCAACATACTCTGGTACTCTGATATCTTATCCCTCCAGTAGAAGCTAATAGCCTTCAAAGGCCTCCCATTAACCAATAAAGCAGATCCATCATCAACATATACAGCCAAGAGATTATTGATGCCTATATCAATGCCAGCCTCTCTATCTCCGAGGGGCTTTAGAGGGATCCTAAAGCTACTACCCTTGATCACCTTCTCCTCAACCTCGTATGATACGTATATATACCATTTCTTATCATCATGGTCATAATGTATCTCAGCCCTACACTGTTTCCCGGAAACATGTATCTTCCCTGAGTATCTAACCCTTATAGATCCTATAGCCCCTAAGCCCTTTATCACGATATATTCACCATCAATCTTATATTGATCATTTCTAAGAACACTCCACAGTGTTCTCCTCCCACCCCTCTTCCTATATCCAGGTGGATTAACTTTCTTTATGAATGGTGGTAGCCTACCCTCCCTCTTAGCCTTCAGAGACGAGAAGAACGACCTCCAGGCCTCATCATTCTTATTCAGAACCTGCTGTGTAGTAGCAGATCCGATTAACTTCTTATACCTCTCATAGAACTCCTTATATGTAGCCTTAAGATCTACTCTTTTTGTTTCGAAGAACATCCTCCTCCTAGCATAGTTGATCTCGTTCCAAAGCTTTGAAGATATATCACATAGTTTCCTCAGCCCCTCCTCAGCCACCTCATCTGGCAGTAGTCTCAGCATCACCGCCCTGATCAAGGTATCACGCTCGGGGCCCCCGCGGGCATAGAGATAGGGGTGTTATAGCAGATAGGGTTGGCCCGCCGAGGCCCAAAAGGATTGTGGAGCAAAGCTTATAAGCATTAACAACATCCCCACCCTAAAGGACGAGGCTTTCAGTTGTAATGGATCATTGATTTTCAATAGCAGGAAGATCCTAGGAAATAATATAAAATTATCTTAATAACCCTGGCCCAGTAAATAAATATTTGGTGGGCCGGTAGCTCAGCCTGGAAGAGCGCTGCCCTCGCACGGCAGAGGTCCCGGGTTCAAATCCCGGCCGGTCCACCAAATAATAAGGATCATAAGAGCCTTATCACATATGCCTAAATAGAATGTTAAAAGAGTTAGAAGGGGAGTTTAAAAATTCAAATCATGTCATTGAAATTTCCAGGAGAATCGAGATCCTTTACCAAGGTTTTAGAAATAGGAGGCATGCTTCTAATACTAGATCGTATAGATGTGCTGATTAAAGCATAGGAGCAGATAGAGGGTAGCATAAAATATAAGGGCCTTAATGGAATTAGTGATTTCGGAGAGGGCCCGTAGCTCAGCCAGGATAGAGCGCCGGCCTTCTATTAAGTAGTAGGAGAGAGCCGGCGGTCCGGGGTTCAAATCCCCGCGGGCCCGCCACTATATAGAGCTCCTAATGACATGCATAGGAAGAAATCTTACTTCTTAACATAAGTGTCTATTCCTAGAAGCTGTCTTACTGTATGTTGTTTAGGTTTATTATCCTCTGAGATAATTTTAGCCTAGGCTAAAAATTTTGGACAAGGCTAAAGATATATGTGGTGCCAGATGCCGAGGAGCTGTGGGAAGCTATAGGCTGTCTATATTGCTAGGACCGGCTACTGTTGTTTCTGTTGCGTATATTGATCCAGGTAACTTTGGAAGTAATATAGCAGCCGGATCTAGACATGGTCTTAACCTGCTATGGGTTGTCTGGGTCTCTGGGCTTTTGGCTATATTGTTCCAATATCTCTCTGGAAAGATCGGGATAGCCTTATCTAGATCTTTAACAGACATAGTATTTGAATCATTATCACGTAGGCTCTATGGCTCATACTACTTTATAGTAAGGCTTATATATTTCCTTGCATTATTGGCGATTGTAATAGCAACTGATATGGCCGAGTTTCTAGGCATAGTATTGGGGTTATCTCTTCTTCTCGATCTAAGCGTTGGTGTTGCAATGTGGGTTTCCGTGTTGGATGTGCTTGTCTTAATGGTTATAGCGGATAGAAGGATTGGGTTTGAAACGATAATAGGCTCTCTAGTTGGGATTGTCGGTTTTAGCCTTATATATGAGCTAGCAATAGTTAAGGTCGATGCATTCGAGATTATAAGATCCAGCTTCATACCGGGTCCTATGGATGCTAGCGCCCTGCTACTAGCGATAAGCATTTTAGGTGCTACAGTGATGCCCCATGCAGTGCTTATACACTCATATTTAGCATCTGAGAAATGGAGCTCTACACCTAAATATGATAGTTTAAAAAGGCATATGAGAGAGACTATTGCATATCTATCTATAGCAAGTATTATAAATGCAGCAATCCAGATAATGTCCTACTATGCATTCTATAGAAACGGATATCACGATGTTGATATCGATACAGTATATCTGATATTACAACCTCTATATGGGTGGAGCGCAGCCACGATCTTTGCCATAGCTCTCATAGCCTCGGGAATCTCATCCTCCATGGTGAGTGTGCTTGCAGGGCAAAAGATCGTTGAGAGTATGTGGGGTAAGAAGCTGGAGGCATGGAAGCTAAGGTTATTTGTTAGGCTATTTAATATGATTCCACTAGCAATAGCAATTCATATTGGTGTTAAGCCTCTAGATGTTCTAGTATATAGTCAGGCGGTGCTCTCTCTACTCCTTCCAGCGGTAATTCTCCCTGTAACCATCATTAGTGCGAGAGGCAGCATAATGGGGTCTCTTAGAAATTCAATATATATGAATATAGCAGCAGTTATAGGCTCAATATTTATAGTAGGGCTAAACCTAGGATTCCTATTATTCGGAATAGCCTAGAAATGTTAAGGTGTTATTTAGAGATACTCGCTTTAAACCCTTCAAGACTATCAATATATTGATAGGGGTCGGAACTGGCATTAGATCATATAACATATGCTAAGGACGATGTTGGTGATGAAGAGGTTATGGCTCTCCTAAGGCCATATATAGCTAGCTGGCTAAAGAGTAAATATGGCTCTCTAACGCCTCCTCAGAGGATGGCTATACCAAGGATAAAGGCTGGAGAGAATGTGCTGATCTCGAGTCCTACGGGTACTGGCAAAACTTTAGCAGCATTTCTAGCAATTATAGACACGTTATACGAGCTGTGGGAGAAGGGGGGGTTAGGTGATAGCATCTATGCCCTATACGTCTCACCTCTTAGGGCGCTTAACAACGATATAAGGAGAAATCTTCTTGAGCCATTGAACGAGATAAACTCGATACTATTGAAAAACGGTATGGAACCCCCAAATATAAGGGTCTCTGTGAGGACTAGTGATACACCTCCGCATGAGAAGCAGAAGATGTTGAAAACCCCTCCCCATATATTGATAACCACACCTGAGAGCCTTGCTATATCACTATCTGCTCCTAAGTTTCGAGAGCTTCTTAAAAGTGTAAGATGGGTTATAGTAGACGAGATCCACGAGCTAGCATCGAGTAAGAGGGGATCACATTTAATGCTTAGCCTTGAGAGGCTTGTTGAGCTAGCGGGAAGAGAGCCTCAGAGGATAGGTTTATCAGCTACTATATATCCACTTGAAATGGTTGCGGAATTCCTAGTAGGTTTTGATGATAGAGGTAATCATAGGAGGTGCACCATAGTTGATGCTAGGTTTGCTAAGCCAATAGATATAAGGGTTATATGCCCTATGGTGGATCTTATAAGGGCGCCGGCCGAAGAGATCAACAGAGCTATATATGATACACTTGCAGAGCTCATAAGGAGGCATAGAACCACATTAGTTTTCACTAATACAAGGCATTCAACAGAGAAAGTTGTGTATAGGCTTAAAAAGATCTTTGAGAAAGATCCAGAAATAAATGTGGAGGAGATAGAGGCTCATCACAGTAGTCTATCAAGGGAGGTTAGGCTAGATGTTGAGGAGAGACTGAAGAGGGGAGAGCTAAGGGTTGTTGTTTCATCGACAAGCCTAGAGCTAGGAATAGATATAGGGTATATAGATGTTGTGGTACTCCTATCAAGCCCTAAGAGTGTTACAAGGCTTCTCCAAAGGATTGGAAGAGCTGGACATCATATCAGACAGACGAGTCTTGGAAGGCTTATCGTAGTTGATAGAGATGATCTGGTGGAGTGTACGGTTCTAGCTAAAGCTGCTATGGAGAGGAAGCTAGATAGGGTGAGGATCCCCAGAAACCCTCTAGACGTACTGGCACAGCATATTGTTGGCATGTCACTTGAGAAGAAGTGGAGGGTTGATGAGATATACAGGGTTGTGAGGAGGGCTTATCCATATAGGAATCTCGATTACGAGACCTTTGAAAGGGTGTTGAGGTATCTCTCAGGAGGGTATGAGATAGATAGATATGCAAAGGTATATTCTAAGATTTGGATGGAAGATGGGACTATTGGGAGGAAGAGAAGTGCTAGGATGATTTACTATTTAAACTCAGGTGCTATACCTGATGAGGCTAAGATAAGGGTGATCTCCGAGGGAAGGGGATATGTAGGAGATCTCGATGAGGGATTCGCGGAGATCTTAGAGCCTGAAGACATATTCGTGTTGGGGGGAAGGGCGTACCAGGTTATAAGATCTGAGGGGGATAGGATCTATGTTAGACCTGCTGATGGGCAGAGGCCTACCGTTCCAAGCTGGTTCTCCGAGATGCTTCCGCTAGCATTTGATTCAGCCTTGGAGGTGGGCAGATTTAGGAGGGAGGTAGCTGATATGCTTCAAAAGCATCTAGAAGATCCAGAGCCTGTTATTGAATATCTCATGAAGAATTATATGCTAGAGAGGCATGCGGCTGAGAACATAGTTGAATATTTTCTGGAGCATCTATATTACACAGGCTGGATCATGCCATCTGATAAGCTGATTATGATTGAAAGATGGATAGATCCCGAGGCAAGGACTGAGCATATAATCTTCCATAGCCTCTTTGGAAGAAGAGTTAACGATGTACTTTCTAGGGCATATGCATATCATCTTGGAGAACTCTTTAATGAGAATATAAGGATAACTGTAACAGATAATGGCTTTATGATAACATTTCCAAGGATCGTTGGTGTGAATGAGGAGCATATCCTGAAAACCATATACTTAGTAAGACCTGAGAATCTAGAAGAAACGATGAGAAAGGTTGTTAGAAGAACCGAGATGTTTAAGAAGAGATTCAGGCACTGTGCTGAGAGAAGCTTCATGATACTTAAGAGATTTAGGGGGAAGGAGATAAGCCTACAAAACAGACAGATCAATGCTGAGACACTTATAAAAATAGTGGAGGAGATGGATAGATTTCCTGTGATAGAGGAGACATATAGAGAGATTCTTGAGGATCACATGGATATAGAGAATGCCAAGTTAGTTATAAGGAAACTCCTAGATGGAGAGATAAAGACAAAGTATTTTGAAAACCCTGAAGGAGCAAAAGCTCCTTCCCCCCTAGCACATTCAATAGTAGCTGCTGGAATAAGCGATATAGTGCTTATGGAGGATAAGAGGAAGATCTTAGCTAAGTTCCACGAAAGCATAGTTGATGTATTAAGAGAGAAGGGAATAGTACTTAGAAAAGCAATTTCACCCCAAAAGGTGTCCCAGACACAGTAGTAATTAATTATGATGAGATTTTCTTAAGCATCTTCTATAACCTTTCATTCCCAGGCTCTTATAGCTCTGTAATGTATAGTGGAGTAGAAACATTGTTTACGATGTTTTAGGATTGTTTTAGACCTTCCAGGGCTATTAGCTATGCTCATATATCTTTATAAACCTTGGGAGGATACATGCTTATCAGTAACCTTCGGATAGGCGAGGGTGGCTGAATCACCGTAGCTTGCCTAGGGGAGACTGATTAACCCGAGGGTGGCTCAAACCACTCTCGAATAAACGGTCAACACTTAGTCAATGCATTTAATCTATCTGATGATAATAGTTATATAGAGATCTATGGATATGATGGTAGGTGGCAGTGTTGGCTTTGGAAGAATATATTATATATATTATAGCGGGTGTAGCATCTATACTTCTATATGTTTTCTCGAATTTACTGTTATTTAGGCATGTAATAAGAATACTTGGTAAGGAGTTCTTAATAATTGCAAGGATATCAATAGCCCTTCTCTCAATATCTCTCTTCTTAGCTTTTACAGCGTTTATTCATGGAGCTCATGAGATCTTTGTCCTGATCTTCTCACTATTCGTGATTAGCTTTTTAGTAATTATAATAGGTGCTAGGCATGTGCTAGAGGAATATATAACAGGGATTTTTGCGTCAAAGACATTTGATCTTAGGGTTGGTGATTATGTTGAGATCGGAGATATAAAGGGGTATATAGCTGCTCTAGATGATACAAATGTTATTATAAGGGATATTAGAAGGGGTCTTATATATGTTCCCTATACGATGTTTGCCCACACACCTTTTAAAAGGGCGAAGGTTGAGGAGGGCTATGATTTTAGGATCACTATAACCTTGAATCGCCATGTAGATCTAGAGGAGATTAGGAAGGAGTTAAATAGGATAGCAGCGGATCTTGGGCTCTCTAATATTAGGCTAGATATAGAGGCTATAGAGGCTTCTGAAATTACCCTCTCGATTAGAGGATCTATAAAGGATCCTAGGAAGCAAGAGGAGATCAGATATACGATTTTAGATAAGCTATACAGTCTTCTCTTTCCCAAAAGTAAGGTAGATTATGAGGCCGGCAACAATCCATAGAGCGAGGATCCATATATACTTCCATTTAACTATAATATTTATAGCTAGTCCGAACAATGTTAATAAAACAGCTATTAGAGAGGTTAGAGGAACACCATATATTTTTGGCCCTGCAAGCCCTCCATATAGCTCCCCTCTCTTGGTTATTATCCAGAGCGCTATAGATACTATGAAATAGTTTGCTAGAGATCCTATGGCATATACCTCTAAGATAAAGCTTAGCTCTCCTGGAAGTATAAATGCTATTGATATGAGGAAGGCTAGGGTTAGAGAGATATATGGTGTTCTATATCTTGGGTGAAGGGTAACTAGTATGTGGGGTACTAGTGAATCTTTGGAGAGGATGTAAGCAAGCCTTGAGAAGGCTATATATCCTGCTAGAGATGCCATCAGCATTATAACAGCTATATTAATTACTACTAGAGGAGCCATGAGTATAGAGATATATGGAGTATTCTCAGCTATAAGCATGATTGCCAATGAAGGATCCGAGGCTAAGGAGCTATAACTTATCCTATCCATCAATATAGAGACTAGGAAAATGCTATATATAGTGCCTATTGATGCAACAAGAAATGTAGCCCTGGGGATCTGTAGGAGGGGTTCTCTAGTCTCGCCAGCTAATTGTCCAATCGCATCTACCCCGGTGAATCCTCTAGAAGCTATGGAGAGAGCCGTGAGGATATCTAGTGGCTCCACAGCACTCCATTTAAAATAGGGGGGTGTCGATCCTATTCCTAAAGAGAGGTTCACACCTATTAAGAGTACACCTATAACTAGAAAGTCCATAATTGCTATAGACATCGCTACCCTAGCACTCTCTCTGATCCCGAGAAGGGTTAGTATGTAGAGGCATAGAGACATTAAAAAGGCTGGTATCTGGATGGGGATATTCTCTATACCCATATATGTGAGTAGATATTTAGAAGCATCTAGTGTGCCGTAGCTAATCATTATAGCCTGATCGATCATAAGAAGCCATGCCGAGAGAAAACCAATCGATCTCCCCATAGCCTGTTTAACATATAGATATGATCCTCCTGCTTCGGGGAATCGCGAACCAACCTCTCCATATACAAGGGCTATAGATATCATAAGAGCTATGGCGTAGAGGCTTATGAAGAAAGATTCCCTGCCTCCAAGTGCTAGTATGAAACCCACAGCTAGATAGAAGGTTGACTGGGAATCTGCATGAACAAGGGAATATAGATCTAGTGTTCCAAGCTCTCTTCTTAACCATTCCCTTCTACTCACTGTGAAGCCAACTCTCTAAGATCATCAGATCTGCCGATTGCAACTATAGTATCTCCTTCTTGCACCACCGAATCAGGATCCCTTATAAATCTGCCCTCCCTAAGTATAAGGGCTTTCACAACATATTTATCCTCAATCTCGGATAATGATTTTCCCAAGAGCTTTGAATCTGACGCTATAGAGAGTGTTAGAAGGCCTAGCGATCCGTCTATAGGAACGAATTTCGAGAATCTGAGTTTAAGTATGTTAATTAGTTCCTCAACCAAATTTCTCGTAATATTTACCGGGATCATACCCTCTTCCCGTGCAAGCTCCTCTGTATCAGAACTTCTTACCATTACAACGACTATTGGTATACCCCTTGATCTCAATATCTTTCCTAGTGAAATATTTAGTTTTTCGTCAAGGGATATTAAGAATGCTACTTCAACCTCATTAATACTTTTCTCCAGCTCCTCGCCTATTCCTTCCTGCTTAATTATATGGATATATACAGGCTTCTCGAGATATCTTTTAGCGTCTTCCTCATTAGTGAGTATATGGACTATATAGCCATTATTAGATAGTATATCTGCAATATGAATAGATGCTTCGTCACCACTATCTAGGATCAAGGCTCTGCGAGCTATACTCATTACCAGGCTTTCCCACAATATATACGGGGTGAACTTCTATATTAGCTTTATAACTACAATCCTAGCCCTTCATGGTGAGAAGTAGATCATGATATTTTGGTAGAAACCTAGGTCTTTTAGGACTTAGAGGAGTTTAACGGGATTCCTGACCACCTATCACCTTTGATAGTCCTTTGATCGATGTTGCTGCTGAAATAGCCCTCCTATGGCTATGAATAGAGCTAACATATTAAATTAGGGTTTAATAAGCATTGGGGGAGGATTTAGTGATTGGTTTCGAGGGTTTTGATATAATATCTCTTCTATATAGAGTTAAAAAAGAGGCTATTGAGGAGAGAAAAAGAGAGGGTAATGTGTTCTGGATCACAGATCTTGTTAGATGCCCTCTTAAAAGGGAGTATGAGATGATCTATCCCGAGATTTCCCTTTCCCATATCTTCTCTCCAAGCGCTATTATGGGAGATCTAATACATATAGGTTTGGAGGAATTGATCAAGAGCAAGGTAGATCTTGGAACGGTTTTGACCGAGGTGGAGGGGTCAAAAAGAATCGTGCTTCCAGATGGGAGAGAAGTAGAGGTTAGGGGTAGATGTGATATAATTTTAGAGATTGGGGGGGATAGAATAGGTGTTGAGATAAAGAGTTCTAGGAGTGATGCTAGGATTCCTCTTGAGCATCATATAGATCAGGCGAGACTCTATAA